>JANYHX010000075.1 GCA_025362155.1 Gallionella sp.
AAGACGAATTGGCGAAAAAAGTGATCGCGGAATTACGCGAAGAATTCGGCGTCACCGAGCAACCGGCATGGTACAAAGTCATCGCCGAAAAACGCGCCACGTTTTGTTGCTCACCTAATCTGCAACGTCCATCGCAACAAATGCCAGTGCCTCGTCTGCTGCTGGCAGGCGACTATACGGTAGGCGATTATCCGGCTACGCTGGAAGGGGCGGTAATGAGTGGGTTGAAATGCGCGAATCTGGTTAAAGGGTGAGCTTTAAGGCACCTCTAAAAATTCAAAATCGTAAGCGAGACAAGGCGCGAAAGAAATTTGAGCGCGCCGCGTATGCTTGATATGTAAGCGTTAAAAATTTCTTGGGCAACGCAGTATCGCGACGGGGTTTGGATATTTAGAGGTGCCCTTTACTTACTTCCATTCAATAATAGTACCGGCCACTGATGCTAATACCACGCGCATGTCCCGGCGAACTGGTACTTAAGCGGTAACCACCTTCCAAGTTGAAATTCTTGACGATCTCATATTCCGCGCTAATACCGTAGTGAGTAGTGGCATTGGAATTGCCTCCGGTGGTTCTGCCAATAGAAACCCCAACGCGGAACTCTGGAACAATAGCGGTACCTGCCCTTATTCCGAAGGTATGAGAATTACTGGTGAATGCCGGTATTTTGTTTTGGATACCCCCTACCGTCTCAGTATAGGCATCTTCAGTAGTATGATTAAGCGCCAAATCAAATGCCAATTCCGCATTGTCAGAGACCATTTTATGTAAAGTTGCACCCATAGCCAGCTCATTCTCTTTGGCATTAAAAGAAGCAGGAACCCCCAAGTAGCTTCCATTAAAACTTGTTTTTGATTTGGTGTATTGGATCCCAATTGCAACCCGCTCTTGAATTGCATAACTCCCGAAAACTCCAGAGGATGAGCCATCTATTTTTGGTGAATATCCCTCCGCATGTTGTGTAACCTTTTGCAAGCCCACTTTAATGTAATTGTACCTAAACAACTCATCAGCAACGGCAGGCCGTACGAACACACTTAGCACTACCCCTACCATCCATAAAAAATTACGCATAACCTTTCCCCCAATAAAAATCGCAAACAGAGCTCCCGGCATCCCCCCCGAAAACAAAACCCTACCACATAATTTTAAAGTTCAAGCAGAGATAAAATATATGCCGAAAAGCGTTAAACCCGGGCGGCAAGATCGTAATTTTGTTATTACTTGTTCCCACCATTCCTGATGGGGGAGCCTGGCTCAGGTGGAGCAAAATTCCTAAACGGTTTTTCCAGCCTGTCCTTCCAATTCTTCCCAACGTTTCATTGCCGCTAATGTTTCCGCCGCAACTACTTCGTTGCGCCTTTGCAGTTGTTTGGCGCGTTTAATATCCTTGCGGAACAATGTTCCATCCGCCAGTTGGGCAGCAATCTCAACTTGCTCGCGTTCCAATGCTTCGATGCATCTTGGAAATTCTTCCAGCTCGCGCGCTTCTTTGTAACTGAGTTTGCTGGCAGGTTTGGCTTTTTCGACGTGCGCCTTGGCCGCACGAGGCGTTGTTACAGAAGGCTTGGCAGATGCACTAGATGTTGATGAAGTGGCTGCCTGATATTTTTTCACCCGTACCCAATCCTCGTAGCCGCCGACATATTCGATCAGCTTGCCGTCGGCTTCGAAGGCGATCACCTGGGTGACAACGTTATCGAGAAAAGCACGGTCGTGGCTGACCAGAAATAAGGTGCCATCATATTGGGCCAGTAATTCTTCGAGCAACTCCAGCGTCTCAATGTCGAGGTCATTGGTCGGTTCGTCGAGCACCAGCACGTTGGCCGGTTGGGTGAATAAACGCGCCAGCAACAAACGATTGCGTTCGCCGCCGGAACAGCTCTTGACCGGCGAACGCGCGCGTTCCGGCGGGAACAGGAAGTCACCCAGATAACTGATAACATGTTTTTTCTGCCCGCCAACGTCGACGAAATCCGAGCCCTGGCTGATGGTGTCGGCCAGCGTGGCGTTGTCATCGAGCTGTTCGCGCAACTGGTCGAAATACGCCACCGATATCTTGGTGCCGAGCTTCACCTTGCCGCTATCCGGCTCCAGATTACCCAGAATGATCTTCAGCAGCGTGCTCTTGCCCGCGCCGTTGGGACCAAGCAGGCCGATCTTGTCGCCGCGCTGGATGCGGCAGGAAAAATCGGCTATCAGCGTGCGCCCGCCATACGCCTTGCTGACATGCTCCAGCTCTGCAACCAGTTTGCCGGAACGCTCGCCGGTGTCCACGCTCATCTCGACCTTGCCGACCTTCTCGCGGCGCGCGGCGCGTTCGCGGCGCAACTGCTCAAGCCGCAGCACACGACCCTCGTTGCGTACACGGCG
>JANYHX010000249.1 GCA_025362155.1 Gallionella sp.
CAAAGGGGTGGTATGAGCGAGTGGGTGGACGTTGCCAAGGCAGAAGACATCACGCCGGGTCACCCCGTACACATCGAAGTGGATGGCTCAGCCATAGCCGTCTTCAAACTGGATCAGTCGTTCTATGCGATCGAAGATGTCTGCACCCATGACGGCGGACGGCTCACCGGCGGTTGCGTCGAAGATGGCCAGATCGTCTGCCCGCGCCATGGCGCCCGTTTTTCTATTAGAACCGGTGAAGCCTTGACCGCACCGGCCTATGAGCCGACCGCGACATTTCCGGTCCGAATCGAAAACGGCATAGTTCAGGTCAGGGACGATCGCTGGGAATAATTCTTTTGTTTCGTTGCGCGCGTTTTTACATTACTTGTGAGAATGATTTGTCATTAGTGATGCCCCCTCTGTTATAATTCTTTTCTTCGGGGCGTAGCGCAGCCTGGTAGCGTACGTGCATGGGGTGCACGTGGTCGGAGGTTCGAATCCTCTCGCCCCGACCAAATATACTCAATAAGTTAGCGGTAAAAAGAGACCAGCCCGATGCTGGCTTTTTTGTTTTGAGTAACGGTTCATCCGTAAGTGCTGTTTTTGATGGAACTCATTGCTGTGTGCCATGCATACCCATATACCCATGACAGAAAACTGGCAGACGTTGCATAATCATGGCCACTGGAGATATATGCATGCCATTTTTGGATTGGGTCAATATAAATCAGGCAAAAGATAACGACACCCGATGTGCCGCACCACCGGCTCAAGCAAAAGGCCATCTAGGTCAACCGTATTAAAAATGTCAGCCAACATTAGCTCCTCCCACAATTCCGAACATTTAACTCACCCCGCATACCGTGCAGACATTGATGGTTTACGTGCAATAGCAGTTCTCTCCGTTGTGGGTTTTCATGCATTTCCAAACTGGATCAAGGGTGGTTTCATTGGCGTCGATATCTTCTTTGTCATTTCCGGTTTTTTAATCTCCACAATTATTTTTGGCAGCTTAGCGCGCAATAGCTTTAGCTTTGTGGAGTTCTACGGTCGCCGCATCAAACGGATATTCCCTGCACTATTGCTGGTATTGGTTGCTTGCTTTGTGTTTGGCTGGTTTGTGCTGCTTCCAGTTGAATTCAAGCAGTTAGGTAAACATATCGCCGGGGGTGCCGGTTTCGTTTCAAATATTTTGTTTTGGAATGAAAGCGGCTACTTTGATAATGCTGCAGAGACAAAACCGTTATTGCATCTCTGGTCGCTGGGCATTGAAGAACAGTTTTACATTATCTGGCCACTACTTCTGTGGGCGGTTTGGAAGCTGCGATCAAATCTTCTAATAATCACGATTGCTGTAGCAGCCATTTCATTTGCACTGAACATTGCTTATGTGGGCAGTGACGTAGTAGCCGCGTTCTACTCGCCGCAAACTCGTTTTTGGGAATTGATGGCAGGTTCTGTTCTAGCGCATGCGATGCTGCAAAAACAAAACATACTCACCAAGTTGAAACACAAATTTAAGACCTGGTTGAGCAGAGCAGTATATGCACAAGCCCCGGGAGAAAATGACAGATTGCTGAGCAACGTCCAGTCGGTGTTAGGTGCTGTCCTGATAGCAATCGGTGTTCTTTTCATCACCAAAGAGAAGCATTTCCCCGGCTGGTGGGCTTTGCTGCCGACATTAGGTACTGTATTGATCATTGCGGCAGGTGCACAAGCTTGGTTAAATCGTGTGGTTCTGTCACACCGCTTGCTGGTATGGTTTGGGCTGATAAGCTATCCACTGTATTTGTGGCATTGGCCTTTACTGTCTTTTGCCCGCATTGTTGAAAGCGAAACACCTTCACGCGAGATACGTATTGCCATCGTCTTAATTTCCATTGCACTTGCGTGGCTGACATACAGACTGATTGAAAAGCCATTTCGCAATGGAAAATACAGCCAAACAAAAGCAATCACGCTGCTAATTTTAATGGCTGTTGTTGGTTATATAGGATATTCCTGCTACCAGAAAGACGGTTTTGGATTTCGAGAGATCGCAAAAAAATCTTTGGATTTCACCCAGGTAGAAGAATATTCTGGCTATGCGCGCTGTGGGGATGGAGATGACACCTTGCAATGGTGCCTTTATAAACCCAATGCAAAAACGAATGCGGCACTTGTCGGGGATAGTCATGCTCATGATAAGTTTCTCGGCATCTCGAAAACTGATAAAAACCGTAATTGGATGCTAATCGGCAACAACAGCTGCCCACCAATTTACGGAATAAGTGTTGAAATAAGACAACAGAATTGTCAGGAAAAGTCTGAAAATATCATTAAATCGTTAGCGCAATCCAGCGATATCAAAACGGTAGCATTGGCTTTTTATGGCAGTTACTTCTTAACCACGCCTTATTCAGCGGATGATTTCCTCTTGAAAAGCGGGCCGCAAGACATAAAAATTTCATCTCGTGAATTTAGTTCAGAGTCACGGGTCGATATTTTTTATAGGGGACTGAATAATGCAATAGACATATTGGAAAAAAATGGCAAACAAGTTGTATTATTGATAGATGTTCCTGAACTCCCCTTCTTTCCGAGAGATTGCTTCAGAAATCCTTACAAACAAAAGTGCCACCTTACACGGCACGAGGTTGATTTGCGGCAATCTGAACAAAGAGTATTGGTTGAAAAATTACAGCAGCAACATCTTTCCCTACTTGTGTACGACCCAATAGAATTATTTTGTTCAAAAGATATATGTAATTTCCAGGTAAGCGAAATAATTTTGTACAACGATTCTCACCATTTAACTTCTCGTGGTGCCCAGCTCTATGCGGACTATTTCATTGAATGGCTAGATCAGCACAGCCCATCCCGGTAGTCAACTTACCGACGCCTTCCACTGTTCTATCTGCACCGTTGCAGGTTACTAATGGGTTTTGCGGTGGATTTTATTCCTGATTGATCCTGCAAGCACATATCCCCAAGTTTTTTAGGATGCGGCCAGCAATTCAAATTACAATCTGCGCTATTCGCCAGACAGGAGTCAATTTTCATGATCGCACCAGTTTCATTACGTGATATTCCCCCGAACAATATCCCACCCAATATTTTTCGCCCAGGCGATGTCTTTGTGCTGTTCGGCGAGCTGTTTGGCCGCGGCTACGCCAACGGCTTGATCAACGAGGCGCGCAAGGCAGGCATGGTCATCATCGGCATTACCGTTGGCCGCCGCGACGAAAACAATGCGTTGCGCGCATTGACCGCTGAGGAGCTGGCCATTGCCGAATCCAACCTGGGCGGACGCATTATTAACGTGCCGTTAATGGCGGGATTCGATCTGGATGCCCCGGCCGGCGAGCCTACTCCTACAGACCTGCTCGCCAACATGACACTCAAGGACTGGCAGAATGACCCGCTCGATTGGCAACATATCGAGCGATGCCGCGAGGCAGGGGTCGAGCGTTTCAAGAATGCAGTAGCCCAGGTGATGGCCGAGCTGGATGGCATGATCGCAGACGGCAAGAATGTCTTTTTTGCCCATACCATGGCAGGCGGCATTCCCAAAGTGAAGGTATTTCTTGCCATTGCGAACCGCATCTACAAGGGTCGTGGCGAGCGCTTCATGTCGTCGCGTGTGCTGTTCGACAGCGAGCTGGGCAAACTGATCCTGATGAATTTCGACGAGGTCACCGCAAACACGTTGCAATATCTGATCGACGGCAGTGCAACGCTACGTGCCCGGATCGAAAAAACCGGCGGCCAGGTGCGTTATACCGCCTACGGTTATCACGGCACCGAGATATTGATCGATGGCGAATATACCTGGCAGACTTACACCAACTACTCGCAAGGCCCCGCCAAGATGCGTCTGGAGCGCATTGCCGAAGCCGCTTGGGCACAGGGCATCAAGGCCACGGTTTATAACTGTCCGGAAATCCGCACCAATTCTTCCGACATCTTCGTCGGCGTCGAACTTTCGCTGTTCATGCTGCTCAAGGCTTTAAAGAAGGAAAATGGCGGCGCATGGGCAGAAGCACAATGGCAGGCCTGTCGTGCGCTATTACAGGAAGGCATCTCGCTGGAAAATCTGTTGCAAAAAATAGATGACTACAATGCCAGCGAGGTAATGAAAAAATTCCGCAATTTCGCCGCTTGGCCAATGGAAAATTCGGCGGAACTGGCGGAAATAATGATAGGCACATCGGAAGAAATCACCCAGATGCACAAAGATCGCAAAGAATTGGTTACCGGCCTATTAAGTTCACTGGTGCTGGAAGGAACCGGGCCGCTGATGTTCCATGAGACATCTAATCCTGCTGCGCCGGTACTGTGGTTGAATCACGACATCATCGCCAAGCAGCTTAACCTGATACACAATAAATGATACTGAAATGGGCCGTTAACCCAGTTGGTAGAACAGTGCACTATTAATCCATTGGTCGAAAGTTCAAGTCTTTCCAGGCTTGCCACTTATTTGAGCATTACATAATTTGCGACAACCATTCCGTTCTGGCTGAGGTACCGAAGCCTGAGGCTGGCACAAGGTTTCGCCCTTTGATACCTCAGGGTGACCGGTATAATGAATGATGTAATGCTCAATAGTACGGACATCCGTACTGAAAACGCAGACCTGCAAAATACTTCACAAC
The DNA here is from genome assembly GCA_025362155.1 of Gallionella sp. Classification (GTDB taxonomy): domain Bacteria; phylum Pseudomonadota; class Gammaproteobacteria; order Burkholderiales; family Gallionellaceae; genus Gallionella. The sequence goes on from JANYHX010000249.1 coordinate 4,620, forward strand.
ACAAATCCTATGGCCATCAAAGCAACTATATTCAAAGTCGCCCTGCAGATTGCCGATATGGATAGACACTATTACGCAGACCATACCTTGACGCTGGCGCGACATCCGTCGGAAACCGATGAGCGCATGATGGTGCGCCTGCTTGCTTTTGCACTTTATGCTGACGATGCGCTGACCTTCGGTAAAGGCATGAACAGCGATGATGAACCCGACCTGTGGCATAAAGATCGCACCGGTGCAATTAAACGCTGGATAGAAGTGGGATTGCCGGATGAGCGAGTCATCCGTAAAGCCAGTGGTCGCGCTGATCAGGTTGTGGTCATCAGCTATGGTCGCGCCGCGGACATCTGGTGGAATGAGAATCGCGATAAATTACAGCGTCTGAGTAATCTCACCCTGCTCCAGTTGTCGAGCGAAACTTCCCAGTCCCTTGCCGGGCTAGCCAAGCGGAATATGCAATTGCAATGTACTACCCAGGAAAGCCACATTATGCTGACCAGCGAAGCTGGCATGTTGGAAATCGAACCAAAAATTCTATACCGGGGCACGGTCTGACACCCGGTATTATTTCTGTGTTTGCATGTAAAACACGGGTCCTTAGCATGCTGGAATTCCGCACTACTTCTAGTCAAATCCGAATATGGGTAAATTGACGTTAGACCGTATCCTGCAATCCCAAGGCTTTGGTACGCGCAAAGCTTGCGGCGTTCTGATTGGTGCCGGTGAAGTCAGTATCGCAGGCCAGACGATTACCGATAGCAGCGCAGCTATCGAAACCAATGGACTCGTGTTTAAGATATTCGATGAGGCATGGCTTTATCGCAGCCGCGTCTATATTGCATTGAACAAACCCGCCAATTTTGAATGCTCGAGGAAGGCCAGTCACCATCCCGGCGTACTGACCATTTTGCCGGAGCAGTTCACCCGGCGTGAGGTTCAACCGGTGGGTCGTCTCGATCACGACACCACGGGATTATTGCTGATGTCGGATGACGGGCCGTTCATCCACATGCAGTCCTCTCCTAAACGACATATTCAAAAAGTCTATGTGGCGACCACGCATGAGCCGGTCACGCCAGCATTAGTCGGGAGGTTGTTGGCTGGTGTGAAGCTGCACGATGAAACTGAGCCATTGGCCGCAAAAACCTGCCGTATGCTGGATACGCACCAGCTTGAAATCGTGCTGGAGCAGGGCAAATATCATCAGGTAAAACGCATGCTGGCTGCCGCTGGTAATCATTGCGTTGCGTTGCGACGAGTGCAGATAGGTGGATTGAAACTTGATCTGCTAGGGCTGGCTGAAGGTGAATGGTGTTATCTGGACGAGGCTCAACTGGCACAGCTAACCACCGCTGATGGGTAATTCTTGCTGGCGACCGGTTTTTTATTCGCTCTTGGTCGAAGAAGCCAGGCGCGGATCGAACGCATCGCGTACCACATCGGCAAAAAGATTCGCCGCCAAGACCAGTACCAGCATAAATCCAAAAGCAGCGGCCAGCGCCCACCATACCATCGGTTCGCGTCCCATCTCCAGCCGCGCCCCATTGATCATGGTACCGAAGCTGATCATAGAAGGATCGACGCCCACCCCGACATAAGACAGCACCGCCTCGGCCAGTACCAGTCCGCTGAAATCCATCACCAGCGAAATCAGCACGATGTGCATCACATTGGGCACAATATGGCGGGTCAGTATACGAAATGAAGATACGCCAAATGCCTGCGCCGCCTGGATGTACTCCAGTTCGCGCAGCTTGAGCGTTTCGCCGCGCAACAAACGGCACAGTCCGGTCCAGCTGGTAACACCGAGGATGAGGCACAGGAACACCAGACGCAGATCGGCACGCGATGCGGAGGTATCGAACCATTGCGGATGCGTATCAATGGTCACTTGCATCATCAGCACCGCCGCCGCGATCAGCAGCACGCTGGGTATGGAACTCAGCACGGTGTAGATGTACTGAACCACATCATCGACCCAGCCACGCAGATATCCCGCTGCGATGCCCAGCAACAACGCCAGCGGCAAGGTGACCAGCGTGGTCACCGTACCGATGATCAGCCCGGTGCGGATGCTCTTCAGCGACAGGTACAGCACATCCTGCCCGACCTTGTCGGTACCGAGCACGTGGTAGACAGCAGCGAGATTGACAATCATGCCGAGGATGCCAGCGATGACCAGGGTAGCCATCAGCAAGGCACGTAGCGGCCAGCCACGCTTTCCCAAATAGCGCTTGCCAGCCATCACTATCAATAATCCTGCCACCAATCCCCACATCGTACCTGTCAGTCCGCGCCATAGCACATCGCCATCGCGTTGTGACCCATCAGTCAGATGCGCACCGCCGTAGCGCAAGCGCGGATATTCACGCAACACTCTGCCATGCGCATCATCCGTGCTTTCCTTGGCATATAGCGTCACGGCCAACGGCGCAGAATAGGTCTTCTCGGTCTGTGCACGCAGGGGCATGACCAGCTTGTCGAACACACTCAATACTTCCGGCGAATATACGGTCTCGCCGCCATTTTTTTCCGGTAATGCAACTCTATAGTGCAGCGTATCTAGTAGGCCAACCAATACAAACAGCGCTAGCACCAGTAATGACACCATCGCCGTGGCACTCTGCGCCACGCGCCGCCACGGCAGCAGCAGATGCTCGCGCTGCCGCACATACCATGCGCCGGTGAGGCTTGCGGCCAGCAACAGAAACACCAGCGCATCGCTCCATAACATGACCGGCATGAAACTCATTGCAATCGCACCCTCGGATCAACCATGGTGTAAGAAATGTCGGTGAGGATCAGCCCGGCGATGTATAGCAGCGAACCGAGAAACACCATCGCGCGCACCACGCTGAAATCCTGCGCATTGATCGCATCGATGGTGTAGCTGCCCAGGCCGGGAATACCAAAGAATGACTCGGTGAGCAGGCTGCCCATGAACAGCAGCGGGATGACCACCACCACCCCGGTGAGGATCGGAATCATCGCGTTTTTTAGCACATGGCGGAACAGCACCGCCAATTCCGACAAGCCTTTGGCACGCGCAGTACGTACATAGTCCTTGCCAATTTCCTCGAGAAAAATGGTGCGATACCAGCGGCTGCTGGAACCGACGCTGCCGATCACGCCAATAACGATGGGTAACACCACGAACTTGAAGCTGCCGATACCGCCGTCATAGCCGGAAATGGGCACCAGGTGCCACAGCTTGCTCACCACAAATTGCCCGCCGATGATATAAAACAAACCAGACACCGACATTAGCAGCACGCATAGCGCCACGCCCGCCATATCCAGCGCGGTGGCGCGAAACAACGTCATCAGTAACGCAAAGCCGATGTACGCCACCAGCCCGATCAGAAAGGTCGGCAGCGCAATCGCTAGGCTCGGCCCCATGCGTGTGGCAATTTCGCGGCTGATACTGCGTCCGTCATCCGAGTAACCAAAGTCAAGCACGAACATGCTGGCGGATTTTTGCCAGAAAATCGTGGCGGTAATTTTATGAGTACCCTCTTCTGTTTTATTAAAAAACAAAGGCTTATCATAGCCGCGCTGCTGCTTCCATTTCTCGATCGCATCCGGCGTAACACGCTTGATACCCAATTGCATGCGCGCCATATCGTCCGGCGTGTTCACCACAAAAAATAGCGCAAAGGTAAGCAGGTTAACCCCTGCAAGGATAGGCAGGGCATACAAAATACGACGAATCAGATAGGCAATCATTCAATTTTTTACGCTAAATTTAAACATATTGGCGTTATGGAATAACGTTACATCCTTTGCCAGGCGCAGATCACAAGCGATATGTCAAGACGCCATGCAGCAGATAAAATGGTTGCAAAATTACGCATCTGAATAATACAATGCTTGCAATGACTTGAGGAGGATTACATGTTTCACGTAAAAAACAACATCGTCGCTGGCTTAGCCTTGGTCGTTCTTTTCACGGCTTCCGCTGCATTCGCAAAGAGCAAGCATGAGGCATCCAAGGAAACGGCTGCCTCAGCCCCAGTGTCGGCTCCTGTCAAAGACGGCGTCGAATTAGCCGATGACAGCGCGGAGGCAATCAAACTGCGCAGCGGCCCCGGCGATCCAGTGGCGGGCAAGACCAAAGCGGAATTATGCACTGGCTGCCATGGCGAGGAAGGTATCAGCATTGAGGGGCTAGCTCCCAAGCTAGCCGGACAGTATGGTAAATATATTGCAAAACAACTCCGCAACTTTCAGTCAGGTACGCGCACACACCAAATCATGAGCGCCATAGCGGCCACCATTAGCGATGACGACCTGGCCGATATTGCCGCTTATTTTGCCAGCCGCCCAAAAATGAAAGGTAACGGCTCGGACAACAAGCTTGGAAAGGAGTTATTTTTGCACGGCGACATGTCGAGAATGATGGTCGCCTGTGTTAATTGTCACGGCGTAAACGGCAAAGGTAAGTCCCCTGTAAATTCCGTGTTCCCGGTGATTGGGGGTCAGCAAAAAGACTACCTGCGTGGCCAGCTCATTAATTTTCGGGCGGGTGATCGGTCAAACAGTCCCGGGGGCATAATGAATATAATCACCCAGAAACTGACTGATGCCGAACTTGAGGGGTTAGCAGATTATATTTCTGGGCTATAATCAATATAGAATCATACAGTTGCTTACATAAATTCAAGAACCGGGACGAAAATAATGTACCAAACCTCTAAATTTATATTGTTATGCCTAATGCTGGTCGTCAGCCTGCTGCAGTTAGGAACAGCTACTGCAGGGGAATCGGCCGGTGGTATCAATATCAACAATGGCCAGACCATTTTCAATGAAGGCAAAGGAGACGCCGCTGCTTGCCAGGGATGCCATGGCGAAAAGGCGTTGGGTAATGACGCCATGGGTGCGCCGCGTCTAGCCAATATTGGCCAAGCCTATATTATTAAACAACTGACGGAGTTTGCCGCAGACAAACGCACCCCTGCCGGAGCAGGTGCGGCAATGAATGGCTTTGCCAAAGCATTGAATGAACAAGATCGCCGCGACCTCGCGGGATTTCTCAACACTTTGGATTATGAAATTGATCCATCCGACTTGAAAGGCCTGGCAACCGATGGGAATAAGGTGGGTGACCCTAAATTAGGAAAAATCATTGTCACACAGGGCGTGAAAGGCAAAGTGCCTGCCTGCCAGGATTGCCATGGCTTTAATGCCCGCGACCCGAGGTTTCCGGCCATTAACCAGCAAAAATTTGTTTACCTGGTTAACCAGTTGAACAGTTGGCGCGACGACAGCAGAGCAAATGATCCCATGGTCGCAAACGTTGGGATCATGCGGGGAATAGCGAAAAAGCTCAGTGATGACGATATAGTAAATATCGCCGCCTTCCTATCCACGGCTCCCCGGATTTCGCCAGAAGGAGAAATTATGCCCGCTCTTAAAAAGAATTGATGTTTAACCTGGACAACGCTGCTGTGTAGTTCACAGTCGCAAAAATCATAATGCACCACCGCTGGGACAGCTGCTAAAAGGGGAGGAGAATAATATGTTACACATCAAAAACAATAT
>JANYHX010000279.1 GCA_025362155.1 Gallionella sp.
ATTTTTAGTTCCATCCAACGGAAAGTCACTCAAATTACCTTTAATGCGCAGATGGAAATCTTCGCTGTGTCCGGCCAGCAGCGCGCCATTTAACCAGTCGTTACCTTCCTTGTTCAGCGCAACCAGCGGGGTATATCGGGCAGCGCGCCAAATATCGGCATGCGCCAGGCGCAGCGTCAAATCGAGATCGCCCAAGGTATGGTCACGAGTGTGATAGCTGCCAGAAAAATTACCTGCCAGATCGTCGTTGGCGACTGCGACATTATCAAAAGCAATCGCCAATTCTCCGCCTTCCCGCTGCCAGTTCGACTGCCCGGTGAAGGTGGCGAAAGACAAAGGTTCGCGCATCACACCGGGGGCATCTACCCTTAACTGGTGAGAACTGACACTGAGCTTGCCGCTGGCATCATTACCGTCTATGTCCAAAGTCAGCCCGGAAAAACCGGGAGTTTTGCCTACCTGGTTTATGGCCAAATTTTCAAAATGCCCTTTAAGTTTATAGTTGTCCGGTTTTTCAACTGTGCCTTGCCATTGCGCCGCCAGATCCGAGATTTTTCCTTTAGGTGCATATTCATCCAGATGCGCGCGCAACTCCGCTTCCAGCGGCAAATATTTTGCTAATATCGCCAGATTTTCCAATTGCAATAAGTTGGCGCGCAATTCGCCAGCGGGAACTTCAACTCCGCCCTGTTTTTTGCTGATTGCTGTGGCGCTACGAAAATAAAAATCCGTGGGTGGGAATACCATTCCATTTTGCAAGCGCATCGCCAAATGCTGAGTGGAAACTTCAAAACCGGTGGTTATTTGTTGCCAAGCCGCGCGACCACGTAATTCCGGCAATACCATTTCGGGTACTGCTTCACCCAGTTTAGTGACTACATCACGCAAGTCCATGTCCGCAGTCATTTGCACCACGCGGCCATTTTGTATCCCTAACCAGCCGCGCAATGCTCCTTGCCCGCCACTGAATTCCACGGGCATATCCAGCCATGGCCGCCACGCGGTGACATCGGTGTAATCAAGTTGGGTAAATAGCTGACCATGCCATGTAGCCAGGTTATCAAAACTTACCCCCTCAAATTCGCCGCGCACATCCACGGGGGTGGCTAGTTCCGTTGGAGGTATGCCCCGCAACGCAAACCTGTGATGGTTGAACAAATTGTTTATGCGCAAGTTAACTTGTCGCATTACCAATGGGGGGGCCGCACGCTGTTCGTCGACCCAAACAATCAGCGCATCGCGCACTACCATATTCGACTGATGCAATATCCAGTCTGCTAAATTATGATTGTCTCCGGACTTGGAAACCATGACCGCACCAATAAAAAATTTACCCTGTACATCCCGGCGTATCAACAATTCCGGCTTATCGATTTCCAGGCTGGCCAGGCGAAGTTCAGCGCTTAATAGTGATCCCCAGGACAGGCTACCCTCAATGCGTTCCAGCACCAGCGCCGGTTGGCCTTGTTCGTCCAGAATGCGCACATTGATAAAATCCAGATGTGGCCGCAAGCCTTCCCAATCGCCCTTGATTTTACCGATAGTGACCGGGCTACCTATCGCGCTCGCCAAAGAGGCGGTGATCCTGTCATGATATTGTTCAATACCCGGCAATAACCAATAGCGCAGCACAATGATGGCAAGTGCAAGCAGTATGCCCATCACCGTTGATGCAACCAGGATAAGTCGCATCAACCGGTTCAAATTGTGCCGCAGCAAACGGCCGAGGGAAAATTTCAACATGAGTTCAGTATTGAGTCCTTAGCCGCTAATCGTGATAGTTGCTGGTTTGAACACCAAGGCTAGCGGCTAGCGACTAATCATTAGACAATGCGCATTCTAACTTAAGGAGCCATGAATATCGCAAACTCGCAGCCCGCAACCTTCGATGCCCTGCTGAAAAAAACCTTGCAGTGCAGCCGTTATGCCAAGCGCACCCTTGAGACAGACCATCCCCTGCTGAATTGGTTGCAACAAAGCTATGCCACGCCCTGTAGTCGCGCGGAAATGCAGGCTTTGTTGCAACAATCCGGACTGACCCTTGGCGATGAAACCGCCTTGGCGCGAGCCGTACGTATTTTGCGCAAGCAGGTGATGGTCAAGCTGATTTTGCGTGACCTGAATGGGCTAGCCGATTTGAACGAGGTGATGCACGCCATGACCGCGCTGGCGGAACTGTGTGTGCAACACGGTCTGGCCTGTTTGACGCAAACATTGCGTACACAATTCGGCACTCCATTAGGAGAAGACAGCACAAAAACCAAGGCAAACGTCGGCGCCACCCCGCAGAAATTGCTGGTGGTCGCAATGGGCAAACTGGGCGGTGGCGAATTGAATGTCTCATCGGATATTGATCTGATTTTTGTTTATCCCGAAGATGGTCAAACCGACGGCTCGAATACCCTCAGCAACCATGAGTTTTTTACCCGCCTGGGTCGCCGCCTGATCAGCATGCTCAACGAACTCACTGCCGACGGCTATGTATTCCGTGTGGATATGCGGCTACGACCCTATGGCGACAGTGGAGCGCTGGTGACGAGTTTTGCCGCCCTGGAAGAATATCTGATTAGCCAGGGCCGCGAATGGGAACGGTACGCATGGATCAAGGCGCGGGTGATTGCGCCAGCGGAAAGCTCATCAGCAACGGCAGAGTTAATGCGACTGGTGCAACCGTTCATATACCGCAAATATCTCGACTTTGGCGCCATCGATTCAATGCGTAAATTGCATGCGCAAATACGTCAGGAGGTACAGCGCCGTGAGCGGCTCAATAACATCAAGCTCGGGCCGGGTGGCATACGCGAGATTGAGTTCACCGCGCAGGTATTTCAACTGATACGCGGCGGACAAGATGCCCGATTGCGCATCCTGCCTACACGCGCCGTGCTGCAACAGTTGGGCGAGAACACTCAATTGCCCGCGACTGTAGTGAGCGGTCTGGATGCGGCTTACGTTTTTTTGCGCAATCTGGAGCACCGCTTGCAATACCTGGATGATCAGCAAACACAGGAACTGCCGGAAAATATGGAAGACCAGGAAATTATCGCCACTGCCATGGGTTATCCGGATTACGCCGCCCTCCTAAAACAGCTTGATCTGCACCGTGCATTGGTCACGCTGCAATTCGAGCAGATTTTTAGCGCTCCACTCTCGGGTACGGCTGGGGAAGAACAAGGTGATGCGCAACTATGGCGCGAGGAAATCAGCGTCGAGGAATTAAGCTCTCGCCTCGAAAAACTTGGCTATCAAAGCGCACCGGAGAGCTCACAACGCCTGCTGCAATTGCGCACCAGCAGCCGCTATCAGCAATTGCCTGAATTGAGCAAGCAGCGGCTGGATCGACTGATTCCGCAATTCATCCTATTAAGCGCACAACACAGCGACCCCGATGCCGCGCTGTCGCGATTGCTGACATTGCTGGAAGGCGTCAGCCGCCGCGCGGCCTATCTCGCCTTTTTGGCTGAGTATCCGCAGGTGTTGCAACGCTTGACCCGCTTGGTTGCCGCCAGCAGTTGGGCGAGCGAATATCTGACCCAGCATCCGGCTCTGCTGGATGAA
>JANYHX010000309.1 GCA_025362155.1 Gallionella sp.
AAAGCTGACCGGAATCGCGATGAAGAGCGCAATGCCTGAGGTGGCCAGTGTACCGATGATAGGGATCAGCGCGCCGAATTTGTCGTTGACCGGATCCCAATCGGAACTGGTCAGAAAACCAAAACCAAAAGCATGAATGGCAGGCATACTGCCCACCAGGAGTGAAATGATAATAGACGCTAATAATGCCAGCACCGCAAATGCGGAGACGCGCGTCAGGGTACGGAATAACAGGTCAAATACCCCTTGTCGTTTAATGCGCGCTTCGTGTGAAAACATCAGCATGGTTATGTATTTCGGTAAAAAATAACGGGGGCAATTGCCCCCGCGATTATAGCTTAAGGCCGTACTGCGTCAGCCCGCTTCCCGCTTATTTCCAGATAGCCTTGCCCGACGCGTCCTTGATTTGTACTTTCCATGCATCCCGAATCATCGTCACCACTTTGGCAGGCAGCGGTATATAGTCCAGGTCGGCAGCCATTTTGCTGCCATTGGAATAGGCCCAGTCAAAGAACTTCAAAACTTCCTGGGTGTTCTCAACCTTTTCCGGCGACTTGTGTACCAGGATGAAAGTCGCGCCAGTGATAGGCCAGCTATCCTTGCCCGGTTCATTGGTCAGAATCTCGTAAAAGCCTTTATCAGCATCCCATTTTGCATTGGCGGCAGCCGCTTTAAAGCTGGTGTCGCTAGGCGAGACAAATTGACCATCACGGTTTTTCATTTGCACATGAGCCATCTTGTTCTGCAACGCGTAAGCGTATTCCACATAACCGATGGAATTTTTAATGCGTTGCACATAGGAAGCGACGCCTTCGTTACCCTTGCCGCCAGTGCCGACTGGCCATGCTACGGCTTTATCGCCGCCCACGCCGCGCTTCCAGTCCAGACTAACTTGCGATAGGTAGGTGGTGAAAATAAAGGTGGTGCCCGAACCGTCAGCACGATGCACCACGGTGATGGCCTCATCTGGCAGAGAAAGGCTTGCGTTGTCCGCCACGATGCGCGGATCATTCCATTTGGTGATCTTGCCCAGGTAAATATCGGCCAGCACTTTGCTATCGAGCTTTAATTGGCCGGGGGTAACACCCACGATGTTGACGACCGGTACCACACCACCGACCACAGTCGGAAATTGCGCCAAGCCACCGAGCTCTAATTCATTCGGATTCAACGGTGCATCGGTTGCGCCGAAATCCACGGTCTTGGCCTGAATTTGCTTGATGCCGCCTCCGGAACCGATAGACTGGTAATTCATCTCCACTCCAGTTTGAGCCTTGTATGCCTCTGCCCATTTGGCATAGACGGGGTAAGGAAAGGTGGCACCCGCGCCGGTAATGCCCACTGCTTGGCTGGCGTCGGCGTAAACTATTGCAGTAGCAGCGGCTATGCCGATGATGAGTTGCTTCAGTTTGCTATTCATAATGTCTCCATGGAATTAAGTGATCGCTTGTGGCTACCTTGGGCTGGCGGGCTACCGGCTGCCATTAAGCCAACGAACAAGCTTGGCTGCGGAGTGCATGTTAGGGTTGTTGTATTACAGGATTATTACAATGATTTTGGTCACAAAAATTTCACATTAAATTCAAATTTCTGTAAAGGTAGGATAACAAACTGCTCCCATCCGTGCTGCATACGATTGGGGGAAACTCAGAATGTTCAGATTCAACACACTTACGATTAAATTACGCCTGACGATAGTGATTGCCATTATGTCGATCCTGCTGTTAACCATAGGCAGCATGGGGTTGTTCGGCATGAGCAAAACTAAAGATGGGATGCTTGTTATGTACAAAAATAGTGTGCTTCCCGCGCAACAACTTTCCGAAATCCAGAGGTTGCTGGCTAGAAGCCGCATGCGTATTGCTGAACCTTTAGCGAATCCTTCGTCAGAAGGCATCCAGAAAAGCACCACTCAGGTTGAACAAAATATTGCGGAAATCACCCGGCTATGGGAAGTGTACCTGACCAATGAATTGCTAACCTCTGATGAAAAACATCTAACGGATATTTTTTATAAAGCCAATAAAATTTTAGTGGATGATGGCCTGAAGCCGACCATGGCAGCATTCCGCGCCCATAACCTTGCGTTAGCCGATAACCTCATGTGGGAGAAAGTTGATACCCTCTATGGGTCGGCCGACAACGCATTACAGGCGCTGATGCAGATGCAGTCTGCTGATGCCTTACAAAATTATACTGATTCAGTTAACCGCTTCAAAAACACCCGCAACCTCGCCATCGCATTGATAGCAGCCGGTATCGTGCTGGCGCTGTGGCTGGGTATTGCCCTCATCCGCGCAATCACCCGCCCGTTGCAGGAAGCGCTAAGGCTGGCGGGCGCGGTAGCGCAGGGCGACCTGACCCAGCGCATCGAAGTAACCTCCAAGGATGAAATTGGGCTATTGCTGAAAGTACTGAAGGATATGAACGAAAATCTCGTTGGCATTGTCAGCGGCGTGCGTCTATCCACCGAGACCATTACCACCGCCACACATGAAATCGCAGCAGGCAACAATGATTTGTCGCGGCGCACCGAAGAACAAGCCTCCAGTCTGGAAGAGACTGCCGCCAGCATGCAGGAGCTGACCTCTACCGTGAAGCAAAATGCCGAGAACGCCCGGCATGCCAATCAACTGGCATCAAGCGCATCGGACATCGCCATCAAGGGCGGCCAAGCGGTGAGTGCGGTAGTGCAAACCATGGCCTCGATCAGC
>JANYHX010000003.1 GCA_025362155.1 Gallionella sp.
TGCTACATCCGCCCGATCTGTTTTTATGGCTCGGAAGCCATGGGCATCGCCGCAAAGACGTTGTCTACTCATGTGGCGATTGCGGCTTGGCCATGGGGTGCGTATCTAGGTGATGACGGCATGAGTAAAGGCATACGCGTCAAAACGTCCAGCTTTACCCGTCATCACGTAAACGTGAACATGTGCCGGGCCAAGTCGGTCACGACCTATACCAATTCAATATTGGCGCATCAGGAAGCAGACAATGACAACTACGACGAAGCCCTGTTGCTGGATGTGGACGGCTATGTGGCAGAAGGCGCAGGTGAAAATATTTTCATCGTCAAAAAAGGCAAGCTTTACACCCCCGACCTGACTTCCTGCCTGGAAGGTATTACACGCGATTCCATCTTCACGCTGGCCAAGGAAGCGGGTATCGAAGTTATCGAGAAACGCATCACTCGCGATGAGGTGTATTGCGCCGACGAAGCTTTCTTTACCGGCACGGCGGCGGAGGTCACCCCGATACGCGAACTCGACCGTCGCATCATCGGCATTGGTTCGCGCGGTCCCATTACCACCAAATTGCAACAGGCATTTTTTGATTGTGTGGCGGGGAAACATCCGCAGCATGCCGGCTGGCTGAGTTACATTTAAAGGAGACGCTCCGTGAGCAAACAAAACATCACTCAACGTCATATAGACATCACCGCGAATGATTTACCGTTAGCCTGCCCGATGCCGAGCATGAATTTATGGAATGCCCATCCGAAGGTCATGATTCCGCTAAATCAGGGCGGCGAAGCGCGTTGCCCCTATTGCGGTACGCTGTATCGTTTTGTCGGCGAACTGCCCAAGGGTCATCACTGATTTGCACCCTTTGGTACACCATGCCGTGAATAGCGTGCCTTTCGCACATCATGGTAGGTAAAGCGTACCTGCAAATTCCACCATGTATAAAATCCTGATCATTGCCCCCAGCTGGGTGGGCGACACCATGCTGATGCAGCCGATGCTGGTGCGTCTTCAGCAACTCCATCCGGGATGTCACATCGATGTACTGGCTGCGCCGTGGATAGCCGCACTGTTGCATGCCATGCCGGAAGTGCACAAGGCCATCATCAACCCGTTTCCGCATGGCGCACTGCTCCTGAGAGCACGTTACCAATTCGGCAAAAAATTGCGTAGCGCACATTATGATCAGGCCATCGTGCTGCCCAATTCTTTTAAATCGGCCTTAGTACCTTATTTTGCGCGCATTCCACTGCGCACCGGTTTCATAGGCGAAGCGCGTTTTGGGCTGCTCAACGATGCACGCAAACTCAATAAATCGCATTTTCCCCTGATGGTGAAGCGCTTTGCGCAGCTCGCCGAAGATAAACAGGGCAACATTCCGCGCCCGTTGGCCAACCCCAAACTGGAAGTTTCCGCAACTCAACGCGATGCTACCTTGCAAAAGTTCAGCTTAACGCTGGATAAACCCGTCGCGGTATTTTGTCCCGGTGCAGAATATGGCCCCGCCAAGCGTTGGCCGGTAACCTATTTCGCAGAAATTGCACAACGCTTGCAGCAGCATGGTTATGCGATTTGGTTGATCGGTTCTGCAAAGGACAAGGAAGTCTCGGACAAAATCATCGCGCTGGGTAATCCCCAGTGTCGCAACCTATGTGGTGAAACCGATCTGAACGATGCCATTGCGCTGCTCTCCTGTGCGCAACTGGTCATCAGCAATGACTCCGGCCTGATGCATCTGGCAGCCGCGCTGGATAGGCCACTGCTCGCACTGTTCGGTTCCAGCAGCCCTCAATTTACCCCGCCGCTTTCCGCACAGGCACAGGTCGTCAAAATTGATATCGCGTGCAGCCCGTGCTTCAAACGCGAATGCCCGCTGGGGCATTTCAATTGCATGATGAAACTGACCCCCGATCTGGTGTGGGAAAAACTACAACACACCCATCCTAACCTTAACTAAAAAACCGAGGCTCGCCATGTTGCAAAATCTACCCAAAGAAATATTCAAGGCCTATGACATACGCGGCATCGTCGGCAAGACGCTGACGCCCGAAATAGTCAAAGCTATCGGCCATGCTATTGGCTCGGAAGCACTCGCACGCAAACAGCACACCATCGTCATTGGGCGTGACGGGCGTTTGTCCGGCGTGGAATTTTCTGCGGCGCTGGCGCACGGCATCCAGGCCAGCGGCATCAATGTGATTGATGTCGGGCGCGTCGCCACACCCATGGTGTATTTTGCAGCTTATCAACTGGACACGCATTCTGCAGTAATGATTACCGGCAGCCATAATCCGCCTGACTACAATGGCCTTAAAATGGTGCTGGCGGGCGAAACGCTGTCCGGCGACAGTATTCAGGGCTTACACACCCGCATCGAACAAAATAATCTCAGTCATGGTTCCGGAAGTTACGCCCAGCACGACATCAACGAAGAGTATCTGGAGCGCATCGTTACTGACATCAATCTGGCGCGCCCGATGAAAATCACCGTAGATTGCGGCAATGGTGTCGCCGGAGATTTTGCTGCCATTCTGTATCGCCGCCTGGGTTGTGAAGTAACAGAAATGTTTTGCGACGTGGATGGCAATTTTCCCAACCACCATCCTGATCCTTCGCAACCAGAGAATCTTCGCGACCTGATTAATGCGCTGTCCAGCAATGACAGTGAACTGGGTCTGGCCTTCGACGGCGATGGCGACCGCCTGGGCGTAGTCACCAAGGATGGCAAGATCATATTCCCAGATCGCCAGTTGATGCTGTACGCCGCCGATGTATTAAGCCGTAATCCCGGCGCAGAAATTATTTTCGATGTGAAATCCACACGCAACCTGTTCGGCTGGATACGCCAGCACGGCGGTAAACCGACCTTGTGGAAAACCGGGCATTCATTGGTCAAGGCCAAGATGCGCGAAACCGGCGCGTTGCTGGCTGGAGAAATGAGTGGTCATGTATTTTTCAAGGAGCGCTGGTACGGTTTTGACGACGGCCTGTATACCGGCGCGCGGCTGCTGGAAATTCTGAGCCGGGTAACAAATCCAAGCGCCGCGCTAAATGCCTTGCCGGATGCAATCTGTACCCCAGAATTACACATGCATACTGCCGAAGGAGAGAACCACACATTGCTTGCAAAGCTGCAGCAAACCGCGACGTTTACCGATGCCCCAATGTTTACCAATGCAAAGGAGATCATCACGTTGGATGGCCTGCGCGTGGAATACACCGATGGATTTGGATTGGCACGTCCCAGCAACACTACGCCGGTAATCGTGTTGCGTTTTGAAGCAGATAGCGAAACTGCGTTGCAACGTATACAGAACGACTTCCGTAGAATATTTCAACAGGCAGCGCCGCATCTGAAGCTACCGTTTTAGCTCAATCAAATTTGTCTTACTCTCCATCTTTAGCAGCAAAAATTAATTTACGCTGTTGCGGATGCATCCAATATAACAACCGCTCACGGAAAAATTCGGCGAACTGGGCAAGATCAGTGGATTTGACCTCAAAGCTGTTCGCCCCGGCCTTGTAACTCATCAGGACATCATCCTGGGTGTATTCTGCGGAAAATACCAAAATAGGAATGTCGCATGTCGCGGCATAGCTGCGTAACTTGCGCAACACCGCTAACCCGTCTAGTTTTGGCAATTTCAAATCCAGCAGAATGATGTGCGGCATCTGTTCTTTTTTATCGATGCTGGCACTAAACCAGTCCAGCGCAGCATCGCCCCCACTCACCGCAGTCACCATAATTTCAGAAGAAAATTCGGCTGCGGCACGGCGTGTTAAATTTATTTGAGCCAAATCGTCATCAACCAATAGTATGTTGTAACAATTTGAGTTCATTAGTGGGCTTTCTAAATCCGATTTTTTATCCAGCCGGGGACATCTGTCAAAGCCTGCGCTAGATGTTCCGGTTGCGTGCCGCCTGCCATCGCCATGTCCGGCCTACCACCGCCCTTGCCGCCCACTTGCTGCGCCACCATATTTACAAGCTCACCCGCTTTTATTTTCGCCACAAGATCGGGAGTCACTCCGGCAATCAGGCTCACTTTGTTACCGTCAACTGCGGCGAGTACGATGGCCGCAGACTTCAGTTTATCCTTGAGCTTATCCAGTGTTTCGCGCAACACCGCTGCATCCGCACCTTCCAGTTGTGCAGCCAGCACCTTGATGCCTTTGCAATCCACCGCCTGACTGATGAGATCATCGCCCTGCGCACCGGCCAGCTTCGATTTTAGCCGTGCCAGCTCTTTTTCCATCACCCTGACATTATCGAGGATTTGCGCGATGCGTGCAGCGGCTTCCTGCGGTTGTGTTTTTACCGCCTCCGCCACCTGCTGCAATTGCGTTTCCTGCTGTTGAATATAAGCGAGCGCGCCCTCCCCTGTCACCGCTTCGACACGCCGCACTCCAGCCGCCACGCCGCTCTCGGCCACAATCTTGAACAGCCCGATGTCGCCGGTTCTTTTCACATGGGTTCCGCCACATAGTTCGCGTGACGAGCCGATATCCAGCACCCGCACTTCATCGCCATATTTTTCGCCGAACAGCATCATCGCACCGGTCTTCTGGGCATCCTCAATGCCCATCACGCGCGATTGGGTCGCCACGTTGGCCAAAATTTCCGCATTAACGATGTTTTCCACTTTGCGTATCTGCGCATCCGTCATCGGCTGAGTATGCACGAAATCAAAGCGCGTCTTGTCCGGATCGACCTGCGAACCCTTTTGTTGCACATGGCCGCCCAGCACTTCACGCAACGCCTTGTGCATCAAGTGCGTGACTGAATGATTGCGCATCGTGCGGTTGCGCGCCGAAACATCGACACGCGCAACGACGTTATTGCCCACGGTCAGCTTGCCGGTTTTTACCACGCCGTGATGGCCGAACACGCTGGCTTGAATTTTCTGCGTATCTTCTACCGCGAAGATGCCGTGCACACTGCGCAGCTCGCCGCGGTCGCCCACCTGGCCGCCGGATTCGGCATAGAACGGCGTATTGTCCATCACCACCACGCCCATCTCGCCCTCGTTGAGTTCATTGACTGGCGTGCCGTCCTTGTACAGCGCGAGGACGTTGCCCTTATGCTCCAGCGTGTCATAGCCGTGGAAAGCGGTCGCGGGACCTGAGTATTCGAGATTTACGGCCATCTTGAATTTGCCAGCAGCGCGCGCCTGTTCCTTCTGATGGGCCATCGCTTTATCGAAAGCCGCAACATCAACCGTCACACCGTGCTCGCGGCAGACGTCCTGTGTCAAGTCGAGCGGGAAGCCGAACGTGTCGTGAAGCTTGAAAGCAATGTCACCAGGAAGTTTCAGTCCAGTCCAATCCCGGCCCAGAACAAAACGGCGTTGGTTGTCTTCTACAGATTCAGGTCTCGCAGCTATATATACATAATCAGTCGGACCAAAACCAACAATGGTTATGTCGCCCTCTGGCATAACACTTTCAGATTCCCCCCACGATGGTCTGTTTTCTCTTACCCACCGTTCAGCTTGATGCTTGTCAAGCTGAGAGGTAAGAAGGTTCATACCGTTCTCAATAGTATGGAAGAAACGTTCCTCTTCCTGCTTGAGTACCTCCCTCACACTTCCCTGCTCTGCAGCCAGTTCCGGAAAAGCGCTGCCCATTTCAGCCACCAGATCAGGCACCATCTTGTGAAAGAACGCCGCACGCGCACCCAGCTTGTAACCGTGGCGTATCGCACGGCGGATGATACGGCGCAGTACATAGCCACGCCCTTCGTTACTGGGGATCACCCCGTCGGCAATCAAAAAGGAACAGGCGCGGATGTGGTCAGCCAGCACGCGCAGGCTGGGTTGGTCTAAATTATTCTGTTTCGTCTCGCGCGCCGCCGCCTTGATCAGCGCCTGGAACAAGTCGATCTCGTAGTTGCTATGCACATGCTGCAACACCGCCGAGATGCGCTCCAGACCCATGCCGGTATCCACCGAAGGCTTCGGCAGCGGATGCATCACCCCTGCTTCGTCGCGGTTGAACTGCATGAACACGTTGTTCCAGATTTCGATGTAACGGTCACCGTCTTCACCGGGACTGCCGGGCGGCCCCCCGGGAATATGCTCACCGTGGTCGTAAAAGATTTCAGTGCAGGGACCGCACGGGCCGGTGTCGCCCATCATCCAGAAATTATCGGAGGCGTAGCGCGCACCCTTATTATCGCCGATGCGTATTACACGCGCGGCAGGCACGCCGATTTCTTTGGTCCAGATGTCGTAAGCCTCATTGTCTTCGGCATACACCGTCACCCACAGCTTGTCCTGGGGCAGCTTGTACACATCAACCAGCAATTCCCAAGCGTACTTGATCGCGTCGCGTTTGAAGTAATCGCCGAAACTGAAATTGCCCAGCATCTCGAAGAAAGTGTGATGGCGCGCGGTGTAGCCGACGTTCTCCAGATCGTTGTGCTTGCCGCCGGCGCGCACGCATTTCTGCGAAGAAGCAGCGCGGGTGTAAGGCCGCTTGTCAAATCCGAGGAACACATCCTTGAACTGGTTCATCCCCGCATTGGTGAACAACAGCGTCGGGTCTTCGTGCGGCACCAGCGAACTGGACGCGACTACCGTGTGGCCTTTGGACGCAAAATAATCCAGGAATTTCTGGCGGATTTCACTGCTTTTCATCTTGTTTTCCTAAACCCATATAGCTTGACTGCGCACTTTTTATCCCGCTTGGTTCGCGGAGCGCACCACATTTTTTGTAGGACGAATAATACCATTTGACGCCCTATCTGCACCGCACGAATTGACCAATGGCGGCGGGGTTTGCATTGCCAAAGTATGTTTGGCTTGGAATTGGCTCAACGATTGCGCGGGCTGATTTCGACGCAGGCGCGGTTCTCCTGAAGAAGGGCTTGTTCAATTTCTGCGCAATGCTCAAGCAGGATGTTGAGCACGACAGTTTTGGAGCGATTGGGGATTTTCAACCAAACCACTTGCGGCGGGTGCCCTGCAACCAGTGAGCGCTCCTGAAAATCCGAATCGCGGCTAATAATTACAAAATCGTTGGCTTGGGCATACTGCCAGATTTCAAGATCGCTTGCGCTTTCCAAACCCAACAGAGCAACCTGAGAAGAACCGGGGAAGGCGGTTTGCAGAAATGGAACGATGCGCCTCGACAGATTTTCGTCGAGCAGCAGCTTCATTACACCGCCAAGGTATAAAGATTGTGTTCGCGGTCTGCGGCAAAGGCGAGACAGGCGCGGATGTCCGCCGGTTCAAGCTCCGGAAATTCCTCAATAATTTCCGCTTCGCTCATACCCTCGGCGAGCATTTCCAGCACATCGTAGACACTGATGCGCAGGCCGCGAATGCACGGACGGCCACCGCGTTTTCCGGGCTCGAGTGTGATGCGTGAATGAGTCATTTTTCACCGCCTTTAGGATTGTGGTGTTGAGCGCATGTCCCGCCGCCACATGCTATCTATGTGGCAAGTATAGCAGGAAGGAAAGCCATTGCGATTGCAGGACATGCTCAAGCTGCCTGCCGCTGATGCACGGTGGATTTGATCAAACACTCAGCCGGGATGCCCAGCCCTTCATGCAAACGGCGAATCATAGCAAGCGTTAGCGGGCGCGTGTAATTCAACACCTCATACACACGGTTTAACCCGCCTATCATCGGCTGCAAATCTTTCGGCTTCAGTCCC
>JANYHX010000010.1 GCA_025362155.1 Gallionella sp.
CGCGCAATGGCTCTTGGCATCGCTCTTTGAACTCCGTAGAAGTGTGGTCTTCGAGAATGCTCAAGTCCCGCGAAGTCCAAAGACTCCCGCAGATAATCCACAGGTCCGCTTGCGTGCGAACGTCCGTAGAAAGGTCCACAAATCGCGGTGACGCCAGTACGATATTGCATCCTTTTCCATTTCCAGTATGCCGCGCCTCGCGTATCAGTCTGCCCATCCAATCGCCAAGCTTACCTGGATGCATATACGCGTGCGCCTCATCGAACACGACAAGACAACCTCCGGTCTCGTAGGCGAATCGCGCAACCTGCTCGCTCCCCTCTTCCACGTCGAACGCAGGCGCATAGACAATGAGCCAAGAGTCGCGCTCGCCGTTAACGCTAGCGGCCCGCTCGAAGTCCTTGCTGTTACGCGCTACTACCGCGCCGTCCAGCGCCATCTCTCCGCGCCATTCCACGCACACGATGCGGTCATGCATCTTTAGAATTTCCCGCGCCGTGTGTGTTTTGCCGCCTGCTTTCGGCCCGGTCAAGATCGCGATTGTGGATTGCCGCTCTCGTTTTTCTTCCATGTGCTTTCCCATTCGTCAGATTCGTGAATCCGTTCGTAGTTCTCGTGATCTTTGCTCAATTTCTCTTCAACTCTCCACTTGCGATTGAGGAAGAACCCCGCTATTGCCGCCACTCCAAGTATGATGTATCCCACGTCTTTTACTCCCGGCCCCACGGCCACGCCAGCTTACTATGCAATTCCTTGAGCAAGATACCTACTACTTCCATAACAATCCCCGCCTCGCCAGCCTCCCGATACTTAACGATTCCTCTTTCACCATTCCGCGCTTGTTGCTGTTGCACTTCCTTACGCTCCCCGATGTTTCGTTCCAGCCACGTTTCCGTGTAATGACCTAATAGCTGGTCTTGCTGTTCCTTGCGTTGCCACCAAAAGTGTGCGCCTGCACGCGCCGCCAACTGGCGCTCGATAGGCACGCGCTGAGGCTCCGGCTTTGTTCGCGGTATCTCGCGGATGAATACCGCTCTGACTGATTCGTGTTCGCGTACAAACTCATGCTTAGGCTCCTGCGACCGCCTGACGTGTTCTGACTTTGACCTACTGGCAGTTTGACTGTGCCTTTCAGTGCCATGACTCTTACTTGCAATGGCATTTTCTCTCATGCTCCACGGCTTTTTACGTTCCCGCAAGTCAGACCTTATGCTGTCAGACTTCAGCGGTGCAATCTCCGAATGCGCACGACGCAAGTGTCCCGGCCACTCTTTACTAGAGCCTAGACGCTTACCGCATCTATCGCAGTGGAATCCCACACGCTCACCTTACACCGTGAAGAATCCTTTCTTCGGTGTTGCTTTCTTTTCATCCTTCCCGTTCTCTAGCTGTTGTTCCATGTTCGCAAGATTCTTGCGAAGTCCAGGCAGAAGCCAGTACGGAGTGTGTTTGCCCTCGCGATGTTTACGTTCAATCGTGCTAATCGCTTTCTTCGCTCCCCCGATTCGTTGTTCCAGTGTAAGTACGTTTTTCGGCATTGTTTCCTCTCTCTGAAAAAGCAACTGGCGCAGCGGATGACCTCGCGGCCCCTCTGCGCCTATTGTTGCTCTTAGAATTGAACTTATTTATGCTCTACTTCTTTCCTTTCCACTGAACTGTGCAATACTTTCCGCTGTGCTTAACCTCACTTCGGAGAATTACTTCTGCCTTCGCTTTCGATTGCGGCGCATCCACCACTACATCGCGCCGTAGAATCAACTCCAGCGGAACGCTGCCAGTAGGCAATATAACATACCGTTGCACATCCGCTGTTCTTCCGAAGAGCGACCACGGATTAGCGCCGCGCAGTCTCTTCCATACGTCGCAGGCGCTCTCTCCAAGCTCCATCATTTTTGCTGTGTCATGTTTCTTTACGCACGGACATTGCGCGTCCGGCTCGCGCCAGAATTGCGGAAACTTCGCATTCCGAATGAGCAATGATGCGGGCTTGATTCCCTGCGCATAGCGCATAAGGTCTGACTTGCTGCGAAGCAAGTCTGAAAAGAAGTGAAACTGCCAGATTAGCGCCTCAAGCTCACTCACCGGTTTCTTGAGAAGCACGGCAACATGATACTTGCGCTCAGTGTTGGATTCACTTTTCCAGACTGCTTCCACGTCGAGTAGTCCTTCTCTTATCGCCGTTTGCAATCGCTGCCGGAACCCCTCGCTTCTAGTTTGCGGTCCCTTGCTCCCCGGCCTCTTAACGTGCTTTGTGGCGAAGTCCAGGTCAAGAAGTAATTCGCGCTCGTGTCTAAGATACCAGTAAGCCATTAGCGCCGTCCCTTCTTCTTACTGCGCTTCTGTTTACGTTTACGCTTACGTTTACTCTTACTTTCACGCTCTCGCCGCTCTTCCAATAGTTCTTCCTCAAGCTCCTCGATTTCTTCGACCTCCTGTTCGGTTGCTTCCCGTATCTTCTTCCGCTTCTGCGGACGGCTACCGAATAACTTATCGAAGTCTCGCCGCAAACGCTTTGCCAGCATCGGAAGGAACTTTCCGCTGGACGCCCCGCGCTTCGCGCTCGCTTCAATCGCATCACTGAAAGATTCATCTCCTTTCTTGAGTGTTCCCGTTCGATTCGTCCAGGTCAAATGCACGTAATCGGGAACGTCGCCGCTAACCAGTCCGGTCTCCGCTTCCTTTATCATAGCGGCAAGAATGCGCTGCGCGGTCGCACGGTCCACGCGCTCATTAAAGCGATAGCCAAGCAAGGGAGTCAGGTGCCGGTCTTTCTTGCTCATGGCGAATCGCTTTCTTCTTCGGCTCCCGCATCGTTCAATTCGTCGGCGAAGTCCATCTCTTCCTCTGGTACTTCTCCTGTCTCTGGCGGTGCCGTTGGCGGTCCCGCTGACGGTTCTGGCGCAACCGGCGCAACGCGAGGCTTACCTTTACGCTTCGGCACCAGCTTCCGCTCTGCCTTTTCGCGCTGTCTAAGGACCTCTTCTTTCGCGCGGTCCAGCGAGAAGCGCGGATGCTTTTTCTGTTCACGGTGCACTTCCCGCCAGTAGCGCGTAACGCCCGCGCTGATTTTCGCACGAACCGCTTTCGACAAATGTTTGCTGCGCTTCATCGCACTATTCCTGCCAGAGCATCGAGTCCATATTTCAACAGCAGCGCCGGAACCAACACAATCTCTACCAGAAGAATCACCAGCCCGTAGTACGTCAACTGGTGTTTCTTCGCCAAGTCTTGCAGCCATCCATCGAGTTTGCGAATGTCCCGTCTCATAGCTACCCTGCTTCCTCCGCTTTTCCGCATTCAAGACACAGGCGACTATGCGGCCAG
>JANYHX010000021.1 GCA_025362155.1 Gallionella sp.
AGAGAAACAAGTCGGCAATACCGGCTGTTGAAATAAATAATTTTTCTGGTGTGGCCAACAACTTTTTATATAGTCCATAGCACTGGAATCGCCGAATTTTTCGGTAGAAGTATTTTTTGAGCTGTACGTTTTTTCTCGAAAAGTTCACGTCGGCGTTGTGGTTGGCCCACACGCACCAAGGCATCTCTTTACTGACTGTGCAAAGACTGGATAAAAAGCTGTAACAATGACCGGTTTCGGTCATCAATGTCGGCTCTATGATATGAATAATTTCGGGGAAAGACTCAGGCATGTAAGGATCAACGTTTATTTAGCAGCATGAGCTTCGCATAGCGGTAATAAGTACTTTCCGCACTCGAGACCGCCAACATAAAACCCTCCCGTCCATCAAGAAAACCGGCGCGTAAAATGTAAGTGCGGAAAAATGCCCAAAAGGCATGGCCCACGGCTTTTTTCAATGAGGCTGTTTTATTTTTTTCACTCAGCATACGTGCGCCCGCCGTCGAATACTGATTGATCTTCGTCAACAGCTCTTCCAAATCCTGAAAGGTTTTGTGCAGCAGGGACTGGTGCAATGTCCCCACTGAGCCGTTCTCAATCAATCGTTCATGCACAAGGTCATCAGAGAATTTTGCCTTGCCACGATAAAAAAGCCGTGTCACATAATCCGGGTGCCAGCCGGAATGGCGCATATACCGGCCGCAAAAACTTGATAGCCTAGGCATCCTAAAAGCGACATGGTCATGTGGATCATTGAGTGCGACTTCAATTTCGGCACGCAACTCTGGCGTTACCTGCTCATCTGCATCCAGTGAGAAAACCCATTCACCTCTGGCATGCGACAGGGCACGATTTTTTTGTATTCCAAATCCAGGCCAGTCCGCCGTTGTATGCACCTGCGCACCCATCGCTTTACAAATATCCACCGTACCATCGCTGCTGCCGGAATCTACCACGATGATTTCATCTGCCCACGCTACCGATTCCAAGCAAGCGCGGATGTTATCTGCTTCGTTTTTAGTGATAATAATGACGGAAAGTTTAGCCATTGATCGCGACCCGTTCCACTTTTTTTATATCTGGAACAGGAGGATTCGGCTGATATTCTGGCACCCACTGCGTGAGGGCCGTGCGTACCGCATCATCCCCCATGACAGTTGCGGACACCCATTCCAGCAATTGCGCCAACCATGCCGCATCTGCCTGCCGTGCCTGCGCGATGCGTAGTTTGGGATGCGGAGTGGGTAAGGTATGTTCGCTATCCGCAAGCAATTCTTCATAGAGTTTTTCACCTGGCCGCAAGCCGGTAAATTCAATCCTGATTTCCTCTTCTGTGAAACCGGATAAACGGATCAGGTCTTTTGCAAGATCGGCAATTTTCACTGGCTCGCCCATTTCCAGCACAAAAATTTCTCCGCCCTGCCCCATTAGCCCTGCTTGCAGTACCAGCTGGGCCGCTTCCGGAATCGACATGAAGTAGCGCGTAATTTCAGGGTGCGTCACTGTGATTGGGCCGCCCTGCGCGATTTGTGCGCGAAATTTTGGGATCACGCTGCCGGTGCTTCCCAGCACATTGCCAAAGCGCACCATCACGAAGCCCGTGTCAGCTGACGGCTGCAATGCCTGGCACACCATCTCGGCCAGACGTTTGCTCGCGCCCATTACATTGGTGGGATTGATTGCCTTATCGGTGGAAATCATCACAAATTTTGCAATCCCCCAACGTTGCGCTGCGCGTGCTACCGTCCAGGTACCCAGCACATTGTTACGTATCGCCTGCCAGGCGTTGTGCTGCTCCATCAGCGGCACGTGCTTGTAGGCCGCTGCATGAAACAGCACGCTGGGTTGATATCGTTGCATGATTTCGTCCACACGTGCCGCATCGCGCACATCACCCACGAGACAGATAAAGTTTAACGCCGGAAAAGTCTGCTGTAATTCCTGCTCAATCGTGTACAAAGCAAATTCGCTCAATTCGAACAGAACCAAACTGGCCGGAGCAAAGCGGGCGACCTGCCGGCACATCTCGGAACCTATGGATCCACCTGCACCGGTTACCATCACAATTTTCCCGGTCAGCAAACCGTGCAATCCTGCATCATCCAGCACGACCGTATCGCGCCCCAACAAATCATCCAGCTCTATCGCGCGCAATTGCGATACCGCGACTTTGCCGCTCATCAAATCATCAAATGAAGGCACAGTAAGCGCCTTCACCTGTGCGGCATTGCATAATTGTATCGCGCGCTTGCGCTGCTGATGCGAACTGGATGGCATGGCGATAATCACTTGCGATACGCCGAGTCGCTCGGCCCATTCCGACAGGCTATCCAGTTTGCCCAATACCAGTATGCCGTTCAGCATGCGCCCATGCTTACCAGTCTCGTCATCCAGAAAGCCCACCAGACGCCAATCGCTGCTCTTGGTCAAATCCTTGGCCAAGCTCATTGCCGCATCACCGGCGCCCAATACCAACACGGGCTCGCCACGCAACTTGAAGTTGCGATACAAACCTTGTTCTTTCCAGAGCCGATAAATAAAACGGCTTCCGCCCATCATCAAAATCAGCAAAAGCGGATTGATGATTAACACGGAACGCGGGATCACCAAATCCAGGCGCAGCATCCCGAACAGCAAGGGAATCGCGGCGGCTGATAACATGACCGCAAGGAAGATACGACGCAGATCAGTGGTGCTGGCGTATCGCCAAATACCGCGATACAGATTGAATCGCCAAAAAACGATCATCTGTAGGGATACTACCCAATACACTGTTTGATGTAATTCCGTTGCAAAATGCGGTGGTAATTCAAAATTGAAGCGCAACAAATAGGCGAAGCTCCATGCCAGCGCAGCGGCAAGCGCATCATGCAGCACCGCCAAAGCAGTGCGAGTATTGGAGTTAAGCATCGACGCTCTTCCCCTTCGCCTCATGTTGCCGCCAACGGCGATCAATCCACATTGTCAGCCCCAGGTAAATCGCAGCCCACCACGCCAGCAAGTTTCCCTGCCCCGAAATATCCAGACCTATTCCCCACAAGGCAGAAGCTCCCGCCAAGAGCATCAACACATATTCCACTATCGCGGTATTGCGATGCCCCCAGCCCATTTGTACCAGACGCTGGTAATAATGATTGCGGTGCGCCTGGGCAAGATTTTCCCGGTGCCATGCGCGTTTAAGCAACGTCATGGTTGCATCTGCCACGAAAGGCGAAAACACCAGAACAGGAAACCAGAAAGGCCAGTAGCCCTGTTGCCAGCCCCATACACCGAAGGCCGCCGCCAGAAAGCCCAGCGGGATAGAACCCGCATCCCCGAGAAATATTTTTGCCGGATAAGCGTTATGGTAAAGAAAACCCAAGGCTGCAGCACCGATGGAAAAATTCATCATCGCAAAAGATTCATTGCTATTCATCAAGCCGACGATGCCATAGAAGCTGAAGCCGAATAATGCCATGCCGCCCGCCAGTCCGTCCGAGCCATCCATGAAGTTATACAGGTTGGTCATCCACACCATGAAAAGCAGCACCGGAATAGCCCATAACCACGAAACCCCTGACCCTGCTACCGCCATCAATGCAGCTGCAAAATGGCCCAGCAAGCGTGTTTTGGGTGTCAAATTGCGCATATCATCCAGCAACGACAACACAAATAATCCCAATGCAGGTAACACGATCCACCATACCCAGGA
>JANYHX010000022.1 GCA_025362155.1 Gallionella sp.
AGCGGCGTGACATTGGACGCTCTTTCTGCCGGGAGTCCAATTGTAACCACAGCAGGAACATGGATTGCGCGGATGGTACAAAGATTTAATGCCGGGATAATAATCGATAGCTCCGAGCCCGAAAAAACATTGTCTGCGATACAGGAAATTATTGCCGACTATCCGCGGTATAGCAAAAATGCTTACGCTGGAGGCTTAATCCTGCAACAGGAGAACAGTGCAGATTTTTTGTTTAATGCCTTGGTCGAATAGTCCAGGGAGTTCTCGATACGCCTGTTTGCATATGGATATGAAATCTATCAAACGACTTAAAACCCCATCCAGTATCCTGGTAATCATTACTCGGCGGATCGGCGACGTTCTGCTGACCACACCGATGATCCGTTCATTGCGCCTGGCATGGCCCGAAGCCAGGATAGACGCGCTGGTATTTGTTGGCACGGAGAGCGTATTGGCGAGCAATCCCGATCTCAACCAAATCATTACTGTTTCGCAGCGCCCAACTTTGTACCAACACCTGCGTCTTTTACTGCGCCTGTGGCGCAGCTATGATCTGGCGCTGTCGATGATGCCAAGTGACCGTCCCACCATGTATGCCTTTATTGCCGGTAAACACCGTGTCGGGCTGATCTTGACAGGGGGAAAACATTTATGGAAAAAATGGCTGTTGTCGCAGTCAGTAGAGTTTGACAACATCCACACCCATACCGTGTTGATGAATCTCAAGCTCGCTGATTTACTCGGCGTACCGCGTTGCCATGAAGTGGTAGCGGCCTGGCATGCGGCGGATGAAGTGGCAGTGCGCAAAATACTGCCTTTCAATCTCGAGAACCAAGCTTATGCGGTGCTGCATGTTTATCCGATGTATGCCTACAAAGCGTGGCGGAGTGAAGGGTGGGTTGAGTTGGCCGACTGGTTCAGTGGCCAGAAGATAAAAGTAGTATTAACCGGAGGAAAAAGCGCGGACGAGATGGCCTATGTGCATCGCTTGATGGGGCTATTGCCGCGCGATACAGTCGATACTGTCGGCAATTTAAATCTCGCGAGTGTGGCGTATCTATTGAGCAAAGCGCGCGCCTACGTTGGTCCAGATACCGTGGTTACCCACCTTGCAGCCGCATCCGGCACACCTACTGTCGCATTGTTCGGGCCGTCCAATCCGGTGAAATGGGGGCCGTGGCCCAAAGGTTACAATGAAGACCGCAATCCCTACGAAATGCGTGGCACGCAGCGAGTGAACAATGTAGTGTTACTGCAAGGAAGCGGCGACTGCGTGCCTTGCATGGAGGAAGGCTGCGAGCACCATATCGCCAGTTTGAGTGATTGTTTGCAGAATCTGTCGGCTGCGAGTGTGATTGATGCACTGCGCGAATTCTGAATTTGCTGTGTTAACGCCGTTATTTCTGGTTACGTCGAAAACATGTGCGGGGTGAAAAAGGAGGCCGTGTTGGTTGCCTTGTTGCTTTAATTTACCGGTCAGTTAAGAGTCGGATATCATTGGCAATGGAATTGGCAATTGTTGTAGCAAAGTTTTCTATACTGAATAAATAAGCATTCTCACTCCTCAGAAACTCAGCAATATTTTTTTGGAACTGCCCATACTCTTCAGGAGTAATGTTCATCAAGTAACCATGTACTTCGGCTGTATCCCTAAATTGTCTCCGATCTACAAAGCAATGAGGCGGGATATATTCCTGCACATTGTTTGCACCCCAATAAATGGGAACGCACCCTGACAAAAAACTATCGAATATTTTTTCTGTTATGTAGTTCGGCATATCCTTTATGTTTTCGTAGCAATAAGAAAATTTAGCGTTGGACAAAATGTCCGATTTGACCTTAACTTCACCGCGCCAGATAGGGAAAGGCTTATACCCAAATAACTGAGTTCTTAATCTGCCAATTCGCCTGATAAATTTATCTCTTCCGGTATATGCGGCACTAGGTTTTCCCCAACCTCTGCCATATAGATGGAATAAAGTTGGAGCATTTTTTTCATGCCAATCTATCACACTCATTCTTTCAGCATAAAGATCATTAGCGCATACCCTTTGCGCAACCTTGTTGCTACTTATTAAACATGAAAATATATTCCTGTCAAAATATCCACGAAAATCAGAAACAATAATATTGTTAGGGAGGAATATCCTTACACCATGCGCTTGGTTCAGGATGGCCTCATTCCATGAAAAAACAAGACGAAAATATCCCCAATAACTGCTGTCAGTATTGAGCGTATTAATAAGAGGGCTTTCACCCGCAATCAAATATTTGGCTAAGTTGCTTTTTGCAAAAGGCCTGCCGTCGATATGTATCTCTAAAGACACTTTCCTGTTGACATTAACGTCTGGGGTATTTACCTCAATACCAAATTCCAAAAGCTTTTCTCTGAGTAAAATGAGGCAAGAGAATAATCCATCACTATTCCTCGGATTTGTATAGTCGAATAAGTCATTCGAAGAAAAATCTTCGCAAAAAATGTTTCCGTAAATCATGTGGGTTTCTTCTGAAGAATAAAAAGCATTGAAAGGAGACTATTGAGCATTCCATAATTCGCGCCAACCATTCCGTTCGGGCTGAGGTATCGAAGCTTGAGGCTGGTACAAGGTTTCGCCCTTCGATACCTCAGGGGGTGATCGGTGTAATGAGTTATGTAATGCTCAAATAAGCGCAATTTACATTATGGGAATCAAAAATAAGTTGCGGCAATTTCACGCAATGTGGAACTCAATCATATTACTGAATAGCGGCTAGATAATTAGCTCACCCTAGCTAAAATTTCCCCCAATTTATAGTTGAGATAGCTATAAGTTTTAATTTTTAAAAAGCGTTTTAATCTGTAAATTAGCAAATATCGATTTAATATTTTTGTATATCTATCTGGCAATTTACGGCCATCTAATCCAGTTTTGCAAAGTTTCTTATATAAGAAAAAGCGGTAGTCATTAATGATAGTTTGACCCACAAACGAACCATTCATCTTCAAATACCTGAGCAGCCTTAACCTATCTCTTGTTGATTCAACACCACCGTCATTGTCAGCATGTATACGATAGCGAATTAATTTCTCGGAATTCCAAATGATAGTGCCGCACTTTGAAATTTCTATAAGCCAAGCAACATCGGAATATTTTCCGCCAGTCTGTGGGTTTATATAGATTTTTCTTACGATATCTGATCGGTAAATATAGGCAGGAAATGGTGCAATACCATTTGGGTACCTTGAAAAATATCTTTCTGCCAATGCGCGTGAGTTTTCAATGATTACAAATCGATCCTTCGATTTAAAGGAGCTACCTTTAAGCTTGCCTGCTTCATCTATTATCTCTGCATTGCATGAATAGGCAATGGCGTTTGGTTGGATAGCCATCATTTTAAACATAGCCTCAACATAGCCGAGTTCCATCAAGTCATCATCATGAAACAAACAAAAATATTGGGTATCTACTTCTGAAATACATTTACTAAAATGATCTTCCACAGGCAACGATGGCACTCTTCGACGGATTTCCAGAGTAGTCAGTTCAGAATTGAGTAATTGATATAATTCATCGTTATTTGAGTTATCCGAAATGACGAGCCGAAAGTTTTGGTTCGTTTGGCACAGCGCAGATTGAATCGCAAGCTTGGCATAAGCAGGTCGATTGTGGCACAGGATAAAAATCGTTAATTTTGTCAAAACCCCCTCCTACCTAGGGCGCGATTGATTTTTTGAAACGTATGCGGCTATTCAGCCACTGCATTGCTGAGCACTGTAAACTGAATCCGATGCAGTCGCGCATACACCCCATTTTTTGCCAATAATTCTCGGTGTGTACCCTCTTCAACAATTTCGCCCTTTTGCAACACCACAATGCGATCCGCTTTTTCGATAGTAGAAAGACGGTGTGCGATGACTAACGAGGTGCGACCCTGCATCAATGTTTCAAGGGCGGCCTGGACATGGCGTTCTGATTCGCTGTCCAGAGCCGAGGTGGCTTCGTCCAGAATGAGGATTGGAGCATTTTTGAGAATGGCGCGCGCGATCGCAATGCGCTGTCGCTGCCCCCCGGAAAGTTTTACACCCCGTTCCCCAACCAGGGTTTTCAATCCCTGTGGCATGTCGCGTATGAATTCCAGTGCATGTGCGGCTTGTGCGGCAGCGATGATTTCGGACTCTGGAACTTCGCGCATTTGGCCATAGGCAATATTGGCGGCAATCGTGTCGTTGAACAGCACTACTTCCTGGCTCACCAGTGCGATGTTGGCACGCAAGCTAGTCAGCGTAAGATCGGCCAAGTCATGGCCATCCAGCGTGATGCGCCCGCTACTGGGCAGGTAGAAGCGCGGCACCAGATTTGCTAACGTGCTCTTGCCGCTGCCGGATGCGCCCACCAGTGCGACCGCTTGCCCCGCCGGGATTTTTAAATTGATATCGTGTAGCGCCCACCTGCCATCTTCTTGGTAGGACAAGCTTATGTGCTCGAATGCTAAATGACCGATAGCGGATCCTATAGTTACTTGCCCTGCATTAATTTCACCTGGTGTATCGAGCAATTCAAATACGCTTTCCGATGCCGCCAGTCCGCGCTGCAAATATTCGCTTACCCCGGTGAGGCGTTTTATCGGCGTAGTCAGCATCAGCATGGCTACAATAAAAGACAGAAATCCGCCCACCGTGGTTTCATCGCTACGGGACTGCACAGTGGCGAGATAAACAATAAC
The DNA here is from genome assembly GCA_025362155.1 of Gallionella sp. Taxonomy (GTDB): domain Bacteria; phylum Pseudomonadota; class Gammaproteobacteria; order Burkholderiales; family Gallionellaceae; genus Gallionella. The sequence goes on from JANYHX010000022.1 coordinate 4,705, forward strand.
GGACAACGCTATGGCGGCGATCATTTGTACGATAGGCACATTGGCTGCTGCTGCCATCGCTTGTTTCATGGTGTGGCGGCGCACCCAATTGGCTTGGTCGTTAAAACGCTCGCTCTCATATTGCTGTCCGCCAAATAGTTTTACCACTTTGTGCGCGGCAACACTTTCCTCAATTACTTGAGTGATGTCGCCCATCGCACGTTGTGAATTTCGGCTTGCATCACGCAAACGAGCATTAATGATTCTCAAGATGATTGCAATAATGGGTAGCATTACCAGGCTGAGTAGGGTGAGTTTCCAATTGAGGTAAAACAACCAGCCGAGCAGGCCGACGCTGATGATGGAATCTCGAATAGAAACGGTTACGACATTGGTGGCGGCAGCGGTCACCTGTGTAACATCGAAGGTCAGCTTGGAAATAAGATTGCCTGTCGCGTGATCATCGTAATAACGCGTCGGCAAGGTCAGTAACTTGTGAAACATCTTATCGCGCAAATCCATCACGACTTTGTTGCCCACCCAGCCGATGGCATAAGTACCCACGAAGGAGGCAATACCCCGCACCAAGAAAATCAATAAAATAATCAGCGGCGCAAGCTTGATGACAGTGTCATCCTTATGAATGAAGGTGCCATCCAGCATAGGCTTTAGCAAAGCTGGCAGCAACGGTTCGGTTGCCGCTGTTATCGCCATGCCAAGGATGGATATTGCAAAGGTGCGCCAATAAGGTTTGACGTAACCGAGAAGACGTAAATAAAGTTGAGGGCTGGTAATATACATGGCGCGCACTCTAGCAGAAACTTACAGGATTGTTTAATAACCTTGTCTGAGAAAATGAAACGACGACTTTTAAAAAAGTGATGGCGTATATTTTGTGCGAGAACTTGTGAAATTTTTTTGATGGACATGCTTAGTGTGACTTATTCCGCTTCTTCAAGGTAATCGCGCCTAAGAGTAAGCCAGAAACAAGCATGAATTGCTCAAGCATGTGATTTCGAAAAATAGAGTCAAATAGTGCTCGGAAAGCAAACATAACAATTAACAACATAAGCGCAAAACCGAGCGGTTCCTTGTGTGCCTTCCATGCTTGCCATCCTGTGCGCGCCAATAGAAAAAGAAATGTTGCCCACAATATCAAGCCGGGAAAGCCAAAGTTTAAGCCAAAATCAAGCCATCCGTTGTGACTATGAGCCATGTCGGCATGACCGTATTTGGCCAGTTCCAGGCGATGGAAAGTTTCGCGCGAAATTTCAATACCCCAAGGGTGAGCCAGTAACATACGCCAAGCTTCGTGTGCCCACGCTATCCGGCTATATGCGGAAAGGTCCACAGGTTCGCCGTTTGATGACAATGGCAAAGCATCTGGGATGCTATTCAACCAGAGTGTGTTGCGATCAATATCCCAAGCAATAGGTACTGTCCCCACAAAATTCTGCCAACGTGGATCACTTTTTAAAGCAACGCTGACATAGGCTGAAATAAAAAGTGTACCGATTAAGAAGACTGCAGCTATCCGTTTGGGAGAATAAATCTTGCGTAATTCAGATAACATCATTATCCCGCCTAGGATGAATGCTAACAACATTGTGACCAATCCATTCCTGGATGCTGCTGCTACTAGCGCGAAAACCGACATTCCCAACACGAAACTAGTTACCCAGATAGAAACGGGTAGTAGTGGGGTACGCTTCCCTATTCGGCTGAGCATGTCAGCCACTAATAGTGGTTCGAGTAAAGCAATCGCATAACCAATATTAGCGGTGTGATCTGTAATGCCGGAATCGTGGGTTATGAAGGTTCCCTGGAGCAAAATGTTATTAAGAACAGCCGCATTATTTGCAACTATGAGTAATGTTATTGGGATGGCAACGACCAGTGCTATAACAGATGGGGTTTTGTGAATTTGTGCTCCCATAAGCAAGGCAGCCAGCCCTATCCCAATAACAAATGACAACGTTGTTGTGAGCCATTGTCCCTCCCACTCCAATATCGATGGAATAGGTTGATCTGCAATAAATAGCGCAACGACAAACATCCATACCTGCAAAAAAACGTAAGTTCTCCACACAGAAATAAGCTTCTTCTGGCGCAATACAGTCAAAAAAGTTTTTGCAGATAAAAGGAACGCCCCGAATAGTAAAAATTGGCGTAATGCCATGGCATGGGGGAGGGTGTAGACGAAAAGCAGTATGCTACTAAGTGCAAGTAATGCCCATGTTTGCAGGTTTATTTGGCTGTAATTCATGGCTCGCACTCTAGCATAAATGATTTATCGTAAGCCCTCTCACCATCCCTTTCCGAGACGTAACCAAAATAGATATTCAGGAAGAGTTTGGGAAGCGCCGATTAAGTCCGTTCGCCCTGAGCTTGTCGAAGGGTCGTACAACTAACGCGTTGATTGTAAATCGTCCTCCATTCATGGTTCGACAAGCTCACCACGAACGGAGGACTTAATCGGCGCTTCCTTTGAAAATATTTCCCTGACGAGCTCAGGTAATATGCAACAGCGCAATGCGCAACCGAGCCAGAGAGGGCGCAAATACAGCTGAGGGCTGGTAAAATTCACGCCATGCTCTTCGTCAGAAAAATTCGTTGCTGAATTTTGATACAATCCTTCTCGAACAGTTAAAATATAAAAAGGATATTCCCAAACAGGGAAGTCCAGAGATTTAGCTTTATGTTCAAATCTCCCGTCTCTTGGGCGAAAGCTGGCAAAAAGCCAGCAGATTTGAAGAGCGCAGTTAACACCCCGTGGCTGCTCGCGGGGTGTTTTAATTCCGGAGGTAGACTGCCGTGCAAGGAACCGGAATAGAGTGACCTGGCATTTTGTGAATATTTTCGAGGGGAGCGAATGAAAGCGATCATTCTGGCCGGAGGGTTGGGAACGCGCATAAGCGAGGAAACCGCTGTGCGGCCCAAGCCTATGGTTGAGGTGGGAGGAAAGCCGGTTTTGTGGCACATCATGAAAACCTACTCGGCTCATGGCATCCATGATTTTGTTATTTGCTGTGGCCACAAAGGCTATGTGATCAAAGAATATTTTGCCAATTACTTTCTGCATATGTCGGATGTCACCTTCGACATGAAAAATAACAAAATGGAAGTGCATCAACAGAGTGTAGAGCCGTGGCATGTCACGCTGGTCGACACGGGCGAAGACACCATGACTGGCGGCCGTATTAAACGCGTGGCCTCCTACTTGGGCGATGAAGATTTTTGTTGTACCTATGGTGATGGCGTAGGAAACGTGGATATCACCGCCTTGATAGCGTTTCACAAACAACACGGCAAATTAGCCACCTTGACTGCAACGCAACCGCCTGGCCGTTTCGGTGCCCTGAACCTGGTCGGCCATGACATTGCAAGTTTTCAGGAAAAGCCTCAGGGTGATGGGGGTTGGATCAATGGGGGGTTTTTTGTATTGTCCCCCAAGGTGCTTGATTATATCAAGGACGACCAAACCATTTGGGAGCGCGAATCAATGGACAGGTTGGCGCAGGAGGGACAAATCGCCGCATTTTTCCATACCGGTTTTTGGCAACCGATGGACACATTGCGTGACAAAAATCACCTTGAAGAATTGTGGGTAAGTGGAAAGGCACCGTGGAAAACATGGTAGACGCCTCGTTTTGGGCGGGTAAAAACGTACTTCTGACGGGTCATACTGGCTTCAAAGGAAGCTGGCTCTCGCTATGGTTACAGGCCATGGGAGCGAAGGTGACAGGGTATGCGTTAGCGCCACCCACCAATCCAAATTTATTTGCCGCTGCTAAAGTCGCTAATGGCATGACCAGCATCGAAGGTGACATACGCGACATCGCAGCGCTTTCAAAAGTATTGGAAAAATGTCAGCCGGAGATCGTCATCCATATGGCGGCGCAGTCTTTGGTGCGCTATTCCTATACCAACCCAATAGAAACCTATGCGACCAACGTGATGGGAACGGTTCATGTATTGGAGGCAGCCAGACTGGTCGGCAGCGTACGCGCGATCGTCAATGTGACCAGCGACAAATGCTATGAAAATCGCGAATGGGTTTGGGGGTATCGGGAAAACGAAGCGATGGGCGGCTTCGACCCCTACAGCAACAGCAAAGGATGCGCGGAGTTGATTACGGCTGCTTACCGGAACTCCTATTTCAACCCCCAAAATTTTGCCGAGCACCGGGTTGCATTAGCTTCGGTCAGGGCCGGGAACGTGATAGGTGGTGGGGACTGGGCAGAAGACAGGCTGATTCCCGACATCATGCGTGCCATCATGCGGGGTGAGCCGGTACGCATCCGCAATCCACACGCCATTCGTCCCTGGCAATATGTTTTGGAGCCGCTGGCCGGCTATTTGATATTGGCGAAAAAGCTTTGGGAGCAGGGTGCGGCATACGGTGAAGCATGGAATTTTGGGCCGAAAGATGAAGATGTAAAACCGGTGTCATGGATTGCGGATCATTTGACCAAAACCTGGGGTGAAGGCGCAAGCTGGGTAAAAGATGAAGGAGAACACCCGCATGAGGCACATTATCTAAAACTGGATTGTTCCAAGGCGAAGATGCGCCTGGATTGGCAGCCGCGCTGGAGTCTCGAAAAAGCCCTTGAAGCAATCATAGCCTGGCATCATGCGCATCAGAGCGGCAAGGACATGCGTGCTGCGACCCTCCAACAAATAGCCCTGTACAACGTTTAACTATTGGATACTTAGTGTGAATGAATTTGAAATAAAGCAGCAGATATTTTACCTGGTTGAGCAATACAGCGCATTGCATTTTGCTGAAAAACCATTTCAGCCTGGAACCAGTATCGTCCCTCCTTCCGGCAAAGTGCTCGGCGCGAGTGAATTAAAAAACATGGTGGAAGCCTCACTGGATGGTTGGCTGACTACCGGGCGATTTAACGAGGCATTTGAGAAACGATTCGCCGAGTTTGTCGGCGTGGCTTATGCACTGACTACCACCTCCGGCTCCTCCGCGAATCTGTTGGCGTTTACTGCGCTGACCTCACACAAGCTGGGAGAACGGGCGCTAAAGCTAGGTGATGAAGTGATTACTGTGGCAGCCGGCTTCCCCACCACGGTGAATCCCATGTTACAAAACGGCATGGTGCCAGTGTTCGTCGACGTGGACATTCCTACCTACAACATCGACCCGCAAAAAATCGAGGCTGCGGTTACCGAACGCACCCGTGCCATCATGGTAGCGCATACACTGGGCAACCCTTTCGATCTGGATGTAGTCATGGCGCTAGCCCGCAAGCACAAACTGTGGGTGATAGAAGATTGTTGTGATGCATTAGGCTCACGCTACAAAGGCCAGCATGTCGGTACCTTTGGTCATATCGCTACGTGCAGTTTCTATCCCGCTCACCATATCACCATGGGTGAAGGCGGCATGATATTTACCGGCGACCATGAACTAAAAAAAATCATCGAGTCTTTCCGCGATTGGGGCCGCGATTGTTATTGTGCGCCCGGCAAAGACAACACCTGTGGGAAACGGTTTGGCTGGCAACTCGGTTCGTTACCGCTGGGCTATGACCACAAATACACCTATGCGCATTTGGGTTATAACCTCAAGATCACCGATATGCAGGCAGCCTGTGCATTGGCACAGATGGATCGATTGCCGGAATTTATCGTGGCGCGCAAACGCAATTTTGCTTACCTTAAAGAACGGCTGAAATCCTGTGAAGAATTTTTGATTCTTCCCGAGGCAACGCCGGGGAGTGAGCCGTCATGGTTTGGTTTCCCGATTACTCTGCGGGAATCGGCCAGCATTGCCCGTGTGGAATTACTGAAATATCTGGATCAATACAAAATTGGCTCGCGCTTACTGTTTGCCGGAAATTTGACGCGCCAACCCTACTTCGAGGGCAGGCAATATCGCATCAGCGGCGAACTCACCAACACCGACAACATAATGAATAATACTTTTTGGATCGGGGTTTATCCGGGACTGAACGAGGCAATGCTGAGTTTTGTCGTTGAGAAGATCGAGGCAATTTTGGGTGTAAATTTTTAATTTTTTGACCGTTATACAATGTGTTTTTGAAAATCTAAAAACGTTATTAAGAGGGAAAAATCAGGATGGTGGCTGAGAGCAAAACGAAGCAAAATGAATTATTAATGTCATTGGAAGTTATGCTTAGGAGTACAAATGAATAGTCGCGAACGTAAAATGCTTGATATTCTCAAGCGCGGTAAGAATGAATTTGGGTACGTTGCTGTGAAGGCTGAATTTGAGGCCGAAGGCACGAGAGTAGATGAATTGCTTCGTTTGTTGGATATCACACGCCGCGCAGATCTAAAGTTCGCTTTAAAAATTGGCGGCTGTGAAGCCGTACGCGACTTGTTGGAAAGCCGCCAAATGGGTATCGATTACATCATAGCTCCGATGGTTGAAAGCGTGTATGCATTGTCGAAATTCATCGACGCAAAAAATAAGGTATATTCAGCAGAAGAGCAGGAGGATGCCGACTTCCTGTTTAATTTAGAGACCCTTAATACATTCGATTACTTGGATGCCCTGGCTGTGACAGCCGCCGCGCCAGGCGGAGTGCAAGGAATTGTTTTTGGGCGCGTTGATTTTTCATTGTCACTCGGTTCAAGTCGGGACGACATTAACTCCGACCAGATTACTGACTATATTCTCAAGACTGCCCAAGCCTGCAAACAGCATAATCTTGATTTGGTGGTTGGGGGTGGTGTATCGATGGACTCTTTGCCCGCTCTACGCCGTATGGCTGAAGTCTTCTTAACTCGTTTTGAAACGCGCAAGGTTATTTTTGATGGTGCTTCTGTGAATCAACCCCATATGGAGACAGGCCTGCTGAATGCTGTGCATTTCGAATTATTATGGCTGCAAAACAAGCGCGATTACTACGGAGTTATTGAACGGGAAGATGCAAAACGCATCCTTATGCTGGAATCGCGTTGGAAGGTATTAAATCAGTAAGTGTTTTTAAATCAAAATTAGCTTGAGGCGCCCCATTATCAGTACGTTATATTTATGACTGAAAAGCAACGCATTCTGGTATTCGGTGCTTCCGGAGCGATCGGATCTGCTATTTCCAGCCAATTTTTTAAAAACAACTGGGAAGTAATAGCCGTATCTCGTACTGGTGTTGAGAGTGCATCAGGGCTAACCTCAATTGTTTATGATCCTTTTGCTTCCTCCCCTGCCTCTTCCAGTCTGTTAGATACTGGCGCTCCCTATGCAGCGGTATGCTGGGCACAAGGACGTAACGCCAGTGATAATGTTCACAATGTGAATCTAGATGACAACCTGGCTGTTTATCAGGCTAATTGTCTCTATATTCTCGCCACCTTGAAAATTTTATTGGAGCGGCATTCGCTCGCCCCGAGCGCGCGCCTATGTATCATAAGTTCTATTTGGCAAAATTTGGCGCGACAAAACAAACTCTCTTATTGCATGAGTAAAGCCGCTTTGCAGGGCTTGGTGCTTTCCGCCAGCGTCGATCTGGCCAAGGACGGGATGTTGATCAATGCCATTTTGCCGGGAGCGCTGGATACGCCCATGACTCGTCAAAATATGACCGCTGAGCAATTACATAAATTGTCGTCTGCAACCTATTTCAATAAGCTACCAGCTTTGGAGGACGTGGCCAATCTTGCCTATTTCCTCTGTTCCTCACAAAACATCGGCATTACCGGCCAATTCATAGCAGCAGACCTTGGCTTCAGTCATGTCAGATTACTTTAAAGTTATTTCAAGCACCGGCGAATACGGAGTTCATATTGGTCACGATGTGCTCAATTCCAGGATAGGCAGTCCAGCGCAGCAGATTATCATTTGCGATAAATTTTTTGCCTCCACTTATCAAGGTCTGGGTGTAAAGGTAATTAGTATTGAGGCAGTCGAAACATCGAAAAGTCTGGAACGGATGAGCGAAGTTATTGTTGCGCTCCGCAATCTGGGGGCAAACCGCAATACCACCATACTGGCCATTGGTGGTGGCGTTATCCAGGATATCGCCACCTTCGTTGCTTCCATCTATATGCGTGGTTTGAAATGGGATTATTTCCCTACCACCCTGCTGGGCATGGTGGATTCCTGTATCGGCGGTAAATCATCGATCAATGTTGGCAAGTATAAAAACTTGATAGGCAACTTTTACCCGCCCGGAAATATTTATATCGATTTAAAATTTATAAATACGTTGAGCGCTGAACAAAAAATAGCCGGTCTGTGTGAGGCGGTAAAAATCTGCTTTGCCCATACAGGCAATGCCTTTGAGCACTATGTCGCACTAAATCCAAACGCCGCCAGCTCGCCAGAAATATATCTGGAAACGATCAGGCTTTCCTTGCTCACCAAACGCTGGTTTATCGAAATAGACGAGCATGACCATAAGGAGCGTCAGCTTCTTAACTTTGGCCACACCTTTGGCCATGCGATTGAAGGGGCATCTAATTTTGTGATTCCGCATGGCATCGCCGTGGGCATGGGCATGCTGGCAGCTATCGAGTGCGCGCGTCTGAATGGCCAATTCCTGACCATGCCAACAAGAGTAACAATGTTGGAAAGCTATATTACCGAGCTGCTCTCCTCGATCACGGATATTTCCCTTTGGATCAAACAAATTGCCGTCGACGAACTTATGGATCGCTTCAATGCCGACAAAAAACACATCGCCACTCACTATGCAGTGATTTTACCTGACGCAGAAGGGCATTTGATTCGTTTTGAATTGGAAAAAAATGACGCTAACCGAGGCCTGATTTTTACCGCGTTTTGCAAGGTTTGCCAAAACACCCTTGTGGCGGTCTAATCGTATGGTTCCATTATTGTCTTTCTCCCTGGCACTTGCCGACTGCGTACGTGCATCGCCTTGTAACTTCGTTGTGACCGGTGCCAACGGTTGGCTGGGAAAAGCTACGCTGGAAATGTTGCGCCAAGCATTGGGCCCCGACTTTGCCAAGCGCGTGATTGCGCTCGGATCACGCTCGTCCAAAATCAGCTTTGCTGATGGTCAGACCTTTCCGGTTCAAGTCCTGTTGGAGTGGCAGATGCCGCCTAACCTACCGGTCATCATTTTTCATTATGCATTTTTGACTATGGATAAGGTCGGCAGCATTACTACGGAAGAATATATCGCGCGTAATGAAGCCATTAGTAGCGTGGTCAGGGCTTGGATCGAAAGAGGAAATGTCCAAGGCGTGGTGATGCCATCAGCGGGCGCGGTTTATGATTATCTACAAGCGAAGTCACGCCACGCAGCGGCACTCCTCTATGGCCAAGTTAAATATAACGATGAGATTGCCTTCACCACAGCTTGTGAAACAAGCACGACGGGTTTAATTATTCCGCGAGTCTTCAACTTGTCCGGCCCTTACATCAACAAGTTTGACAGTTACGCTCTGGCATCCTTTATTTATCAGATTCTCAACGCTAAGCCGCTCATTATCCATGCGCGCCGCCCGGTGCTGCGTTCCTATTACTTCATTGGAGATATGATCGAATTGTGCCTGCAACTTCTTTTCCAGCAAGCTACGGCAAAAACAGAGTGTTTCGATGTTGCTGGTGAAGAAATTGTAGAAGTAGGTGAACTGGCTCAACGTGTTGCTGCAGTGCTCACCGACCACTCGCCATTGCCTATTCAGCGTTTGCCCCTGCTCAATGATGTCATTGAAGACCGCTATATCGGTAACCGGAAAAGAATCGAGGCACTTGAAATGAATGTGGGCATCCGTCCTCTGGCGCTTGAAGAACAAATCAGAGCAACCAGCCGGTATATCGAAAGTGCTATGCGACTTACTGCGTTGAAGTAGGGTAGGTACTGGAATATTGAAAACCTTTTGGTAATTGGAGAAATATGAAATACAGCGACCTATTCGTCGAATGGTTAAAGGAGATGGGATACACCCATTGTTTTTACGTTGCGGGGGGCAATACCATGCATCTTTTGTCGAGCAGCAACAAACACTTTCGCATGGTAAGTGTGATTCATGAAGTCGCTGCCGGCATCGCCACCGAGTATTTCAATGAGTCTAATCCCAAGGCCAAGGCGTTCGCATTGGTGACTGCTGGTCCGGGCATGACTAATCTGGTTACCGCGCTTGCGGGGGCATATTTGGAAAGCCGAGAGTTACTGGTCATTGGAGGCCAGGTGAAAACGGCGGATCTTAGTCGCGGCAAGCTCCGTCAGCGGGGTATCCAGGAGATAGATGGCGTCAGTATCGCCAAGCCGGTTTGCTCGGTTGCTGAGCTGCTCGATGAGCCCGTCAGTTTGAGTCGTTTCCGCCATATGATAGAGGTAGGCAGCAACGGCCGTAAGGGACCGGTGTTTCTGGAAATACCACTGGACATTCAAGGCAGGACGGTGGTGCGTGCAGAATTGGAACAAGCCGCACCGCTACCTGTAACAGCCGTGCCGTGCGCCAGTGACCAGGTCATTGAACAACTGGCACAACGGATACGTATGGCAAAACGTCCGTTGTTACTAATCGGCGGTGGAGTCTCCCGAACAACGGCAGCCCTGATGCACGATAAGTTCGTCGCCATGGGTTTGCCGGTAGCGACCACATGGAACGGCGCTGATAGACTGGAAGCGACTCATCCCAATTATTTCGGCAGACCAAATACCTGGGGGCAGCGCTATGCCAATCTGCTAATGCAACAAAGTGATTTGCTGATCGCTCTGGGCACCCGGCTGGGTATGCAGCAAACCGGATTTAACTGGCAACAGTTTGTACCGGGTGGTGAAGTTGTGCAGGTTGATTGTGACCAAGCCGAATTATCCAAAGGTCATCCGGTTGTGACATGGCCTATCCAGGCGGACGCTAATCAGCTTCTGCTTTCCTTATCCAGGCTGCCTATGGGTGAGCACAGCGAGTGGCTAGAATATTGCCGTCAAGTCAAAGCGGCCGTTCCTTTGATCGAGGTGAATACCACCGCAGAAGATTATATTTCACCCTATTTATTCGTGGAAAAACTATCGTGCCGCTGCGCCGAAAGTGACGTGATTATTCCCTGTAGCAGCGGCGGTGCGTTTACTGTGATGATGCAAATATTCGCGCAAAAGCGCGGTCAGAAAATCGTCACCAACAAAGGCCTCGCTTCCATGGGCTATGGTCTTTCCGGTGCGATCGGTGCCGCATTGGCCAATCCGGAATGCCGCACCATTTTAGTGGAAGGCGATGGCGGCTTTGCCCAGAACTTGCAGGAAATTGGCACCGCCGCAATCAATCAACTTAACTTGAAGATTTTTATCTTTGACGACAATGGCTATGCATCAATACGCATGACGCAGAAGAACTACTTCGGCGGAAATTATATAGGTTGTGATATCAAATCCGGGCTGGGCCTGCCTGATTGGGAGCAGCTATTCAAAGCATATGGGGTACCCGCTATGCGTATAGGCAAAGGTTTTGAAGAGCAGGAAAATTTTGCTGCACTCTTCGATGCTAAAGGCCCAGCAGCCTTTCTGGTTTCTATCGATCCTGAACAAAGTTATTTTCCAAAAATCATGAGTCGTGTCACCGAAAACGGTACCATGGAGTCTAACCCTCTGCATCAGATGTCACCGGATTTACCAGAGCACATACTGCAGGACGTGATGCGCTATCTTAGTTAAAGATAGACGAGAATGAAAATGATATTCAAATTTCAACTCAATTCTGATTGTCACGTGAATATATGAAAGTTTTGATGATTCAAAAAATTTGGCTTAACGAAAAAATCCGTTACATCCTTATCGGTGGCTACAACACAGTTGTTGGATATAGTGTTTTTGCGGTGTTGTGGATGTTATGGGGGCAGTCGCTCCATTACATTGTTATACTTACCCTGAGCCACATAATTGCTGTTACAAATGCATACTTTGGTTATCGTATCTTGGTGTTTCGTAAGAAAGGTGACGGCTGGCAAGATTTCTTCAGGTTTAACATGGTCTATGTTGGAGCTTTCGTATTCAATGTGCTGGCATTGCCTATCTTAATTGAAGTAGGGAATTTTCACCCACTTGTGGCTCAGGGTGTGCTCGTTATGATGACCACAGTAATGAGTTATCTTCTGCATCGAAGATTCTCTTTCAGGCTGGAATAAATAAAATAGCGTAAAGGGTCTTTAGGTTAAAGCGAATAAAATCTTAACAGTGAAGATTTTACTCCGCCAAGTGAGGGTGTAAGAATTTTTGTGTAAACGGTCATTTGGCAGGAAACTGCCGCAACTTTGAAAGGAGTCGCAATGACCGTAGCAAAAGCACTACCCGCAGACTTAATCGACAGCCTGCTGTCTGGCTATAAGAAACCCGAAGACCTGATAGGCGAGAACGGACTGCTCAAGCAACTCACCAAGGCACTGGTCGAGCGTGCCTTGGCAGCCGAGATGGAAGCCCACCTCGGTCACGCCAAGAACGAAGCTGTCACCAATCCCGCAGGCAACGCCCGCAACGGCAAGAGCAGCAAGACGCTCAAGGGCGAGTTCGGCGAACTGCCGATCGAGATACCTCGTGATCGCAATGGCAGCTTCGAGCCGCAACTCATCCCCAAGCACCAGACCCGCTGGAACGGCTTCGACGAGAATATCCTGTCGCTGTATGCCCGTGGCATGACAGTGCGTGAGATACAGGGACATCTGGAAGAAATGTACGGCACCGAAGTTTCGCCCACCCTGATCTCATCGGTAACGGATGCCGTGGCCGACGAGGTCAAGGCATGGCAATCCCGCCCGCTGGATGCGCTGTATCCCATCGTCTATCTGGACTGCATCCATGTGAAGGTGCGTGACGCGGGCACGGTAAGAGCCAAGGCGGTGTATCTGGCATTGGGCATCGACATGGCCGGCGAGAAGGAGCTGCTGGGCATCTGGATCGCACAGACCGAGGGGGCCAAGTTCTGGTTACAGGTTATCACCGAGCTGAAGAACCGAGGTGTTGCGGACATCTTCATCGCCTGCGTGGATGGTTTGAAGGGTTTCCCGGAAGCCATCGAAACCATCTATCCCAAGACTGCGGTGCAGCTGTGCGTCGTTCATCTGGTGCGGTACAGCCTGAATTACATTTCATGGAAGTTGCGCAAGGAAGTTGCGCTCGGCCTGCGCACCATCTACGCTGCTGCCACCGTGGAAGAAGCTGAACAACGGCTGGATGAATTTGAACAGAAATGGGGAGTTACTTATCCGTCGATCATTCAATCCTGGCGGCGCAACTGGCCACGCATCATCCCGTTCTTCGACTATCCGCCGGAGATCAGGAAGGTGATTTACACCACCAATGCGATTGAGTCGGTGAACATGAGCCTGCGCAAGATTACCAAGAACCGTGGCTCGTTCCCCAGCGATGAGGCGTTGCTGAAATTGTTTTACCTGGCGTTGAACAACATCAGCAAGAAATGGACGATGCCGATACGGGATTGGAAAGCTGCGTTAAATCGGTTTACTATTCAGTTCGAAGACCGGATGCCCCAGCAGTAATGAAATTCCGTTTACACAAAATTCGGGACACCCTCGACCGCTTTTGACTTTGTATTGACGCATCCCCGACTACGCCGAATATGCCCTCCGAAGAGGGTTTTGGTTTCACTGGCCAGTAATCAATCAATCGACCACTCCGCATCAGAATACCCCGGCAAGTTGTGTATGGCTTCCATGCGTATCGTCTGGATGATTTTGCAAGCCAGCGACATCAGATAATTCTTAATCTCACAAGCTTGGTAGTCATAGCAACCGCAAGCCTTTAACACCTGGACTGCTTTCATGTGCGAATGCTGAAAGTCAAACTTGAATTGATATTCGCCTGCCAAATCGTTCTCGTTGTACCGCTCGTTCATGCTCTCATGGTTAGTGTTCACCAAAATCTGCCCGATTTTATTGATGTCATCCTGTTTTATTGCATCGAATATCATGCCGTCGATGTAAAACGTAATCAGTCTGGATTGTGCGTAAGTCAGCAATGCGTCAATGTGTGAATTTGAAAGAATGTATGCACTCATGATGTTGTCCTTAAAAAGTATCGTTCTTAGATTGGAGAGCCTGAATTTGAATTTAAGACTTGCTCCGGCTTTGCAGACTTGGCACTCGTTTAATCTGCATCATTCTTGAGTTGCTTCGCCTGCCTGCGTATTCTGGTGAACGTGAACAGTGATTCTGCTCGAACGTGAACGCCTGAACGGCGTGTTGTGCTGGTAGTTTGTTTTTACTTCAAGTGTTCACGTTGGGTCAAGTTTTTTTCCTTTTTCGCATGGATTCTCCGGTT
>JANYHX010000025.1 GCA_025362155.1 Gallionella sp.
TTATTGCTTTCCTCGATGATTTCCAGCACCTTGTCGTAGGCTCTGGACTGGATAGCGCCACCGGCCCCAATCGCCCATCCCGTGAAACGATCCCCGCTCCAATAGGCGGCCTTCTTCCTGGCACGTGTCACCCATTGACGGACATTGAACTGATCCATAGGGATGCCGGGAATGAAATCGACGCAGAGATCGGCACGGCTGACCTTGGCTTCGCTTTTCACCAGGCCCAAACTATTCACGACCAGGCGCAATTCATATTCAATCGCCTCAATGGGCTTGAAAGTCAGGTATTCGCTGCTGATTTTGGCGTAGGCGAGCGGGAGCTTCTTGCCTCGGCTGATCTGGAGGCGAAACCGGTCATCGCTGATGACATAGCGGAAACGTCCCGTACCATGTGCAGATACCTGGAACAAGTGGTCAGCAATGGTGATCTGTGCGGTGCACTGCTCGCCATCATCGATAGACTGCGCTGATTTCTTTCTTTCCTCCAGGCGTTCATCCATTTCATATGACAACTCGCCTTTGTAGGAAAGGTACAAGGAATCGACTGCACAGCGCAGGATTCGATTCTCGTTGTTTTCTGGGGGTATGTATTTAGAGGGTACTGTGTTACTAGGCGGCGTACCCTGTGAGTCCCCTCCGTAAGTCCGTCCGTCCGGTGCACGCTGCGCGTGCATCCGGGCGGGCGGATTTACGGATGAGGCATCAATGTTCGCTTGATCATCTGAACCTGCTGACCCATTAACCGATAATTTCTTCTGCATGATAAATCCCCGTTCGTTAGTGACGGATGCAGTATCGGAAGATGCAAATCAGATGCCCATTGCGGCTGGATGCAGGCGTATATACGTCTGCACATAATCAAGTAGACTAGAGGCGGTGATCCAGAGTGCTGATAATTACGCCTGCTTGCAGAAGTAATTACTTGGACTTTTTTTGGTGAGAGCGAAGGGCATCCAGCAAGGTGCGAACTGCTGTATCTTTGCTGGCAAAAAGAAGTTGTTCTTGAGTTTTGAGGAGAGTATCGAAGAAATACTTTGCGGCAGCTTTCTTGTTTGGGCAGATTTGACCTTCTTTGTCGTAGAATCGGATAAAACTAGCTTTGATGGCGTTCGTTGCTGCATGGCTGGCACGCGCAGCTTTGGCGGCATTCTCATTTACAGTCGCCGCAATCGGTTGTTCCTGGGGTGATTCGCTGCTGGTTGGCTTCTCTCTATCATCGTAAAGAAGCTGAACCTTGTAACGCCCATTTGCAGTGATCTCATCAGTCAGGTTGCCTTCTGCTTTATAGGGAAACTTGTCATTGTCCGGAAACCAGAATTTTGGCAGAGGTTCATTTTTACTTATACACCAGCGGGCAAGTTGGCTGCGTGTGATAAACATCTTGCTGAAAAAGCGTTTGCCGAAGACCTTCTTATCAATTGCATTCTTGAACGAGTGCCGATAATGCCGCGCGGTAAGTTTTGGTGCTGCTTTGTAGATTTCCAGCTTATAGGCTTGATCTTGCTCAACTCGAATAGACAGGCTATTCCCAAATTCCTGGGAAAAGACCAGCAGCGTGTCGCGCACTTTCAAAGGCAGGTGATGTGTCTGTGAAACTCTCGGATCGCAGTCGTGCCAGTAGTGCGCAACTTCCCACATGGACAAAATTTTTACATGAGCAAGCATGACGATAGTTAAGAGACTTCGTTGTCAATGTATACATAGCCCCCCGTGTTACTTGGACGGGGAGCTGGTCAGAACTTGGTGGACTGTCTAGCTAGTAACGTATCTGAACATCCAGAATGTTATATCGAAAGTCTTATATTCGGCCATCGGAAAGATTGCGCGCATAACGTGAAGCTAAGGGGCGCGCCGCTTTTGGCGCGTCCCGCTTGAGCGCAAGGTTAGGGCTTGGGCATCAACATAAGAGTCGAGAAGCCGACGAATCATGCGCTGGTATTGGGTGTGATGCTTCGTGGCTTCGGACTTGAAAAACTCGATGCTTTTTTTGCTTAGAGCCAGCGTGACCTTCACGCCTTCCTCACGAAAAGCTAGCTCGCTCGGAGAAGGAAGAAAGTCAGAGATTACCTGAGTCTTGCCAAATGGTTCATCTGTGTATTTGATTTTAGTTGCGGCGTAACGCTGGCCTGCGCCAGCATTAGCCTTCACTGAAACTTCACTGCGTTGCGTTTTCGCGTTCATAAATTACCTTTCCTTTGCGCCAATAACCTGCGCCGATGATTCGAATAACGGAGGCGCGATATGTGAACCGCACCGTAAGAACGCCACCATCAACCTCTCCGAAACAATAGAACCTCTCTTCGGTTTGACTGTGTGTGATGTCCTTGGCAATCACACGCAGTGGATCGGCGAATGCGAACTGGGCGCGGGTAAACGAAACGCCGTGCTTCTGCTTGTTTTCAGCGTCCTTGTCCGTATCCCAATCAAAGCGGGTGTTTGCCATTGGCGAATACTAGCACTTGGCAATATAAAAAGCCATACGTTGGTATGGAAGCTCTAACAGTGATTAGACGGACGCACCGGTCATTATTATTAATAATAATGAAGAGCCTCTTGCAAAACTATTTTTGAAACGAAGCGCAATGACATTTGATGCCCGAATTTCGGCATCGAACAGTTACGCTTCCCCCTTATTTGCGGCAATCTCTCAAATTTTCCGCATTTCCCCGCACTTGAGCCCGAGCGC
>JANYHX010000030.1 GCA_025362155.1 Gallionella sp.
CTCGGCTTCGGCAGCAGGGTCTTCCAGATGGCGGCCTTCGAAAGAAATGTGCAGCAAATTCGCATCCATCGAATAGGGTGAGCCGCCTTGCTTATGCTTCATGTCGATCGGGATGCCGGCCTTTTCTGCATAAGCCATCAACTTTTCGCGCGACAACAAATCCCATTCGCGCCACGGCGCGATGACCTGGATATTCGGGTTTAAGGCATAAGCGCCCAGCTCGAATCGCACCTGGTCGTTGCCTTTGCCGGTTGCACCATGTGCGATGGCTTGCGCGCCGGTCTTGGCAGCGATCTCGATCAGCCGCTTGGCAATCAGCGGACGTGCAATCGAAGTGCCGAGCAGATATTCACCTTCGTATACGGTGTTGGCGCGGAACATCGGGAATACGAAATCGCGCACGAATTCCTCGCGCATATCGTCGATGAAAATATTTTCCGGCCTGATGCCCATTTTCAGTGCCTTGGCGCGCGCCGATTCGAGCTCTTCACCCTGACCGATATCGGCGGTAAAGGTGACTACTTCACATTGGTAAGTGTCCTGCAGCCATTTCAGAATGACCGATGTATCGAGGCCACCGGAATAGGCAAGGACGACTTTTTTGATATTGTTCATAATGCATTTTCCAAAATTTGCGCCAGCTTTAACAAATGACGCTGCAAACCAAGCTTAAGCGTCTGATTCCCATGTATCGGCACTGATAGCCTAACTACGCTGCCGGGTTTTCCATAAATATGATGACTACCATTAATCCGCGACAACTTCCAGCCGTGGCGCTCCAGCAACTGGCCAACTCCTTGCCGGAAATCGCTTTCATACAGCAATTTCGAAAATGCGGTCATGCGACGAAGCAGTGATAGGCGCAATGTCCACTGCCAAACATCCTTCGACCACCTCATACAAATTGTGCAACAATTCCTCGAACGTTTCTCCCTGCGTCGCGCAACCGGGAATGGCTGGAACCTCTGCCCAGTAGCCTCCCTCCTCCGCTTCATGTACCCCGACTTTCAGTTTCATAGTCCCTCCTATAGTTAGTTGCAGTTGTGAGTTTTACCCACCTATTTGTCCACTCGCCCCAACAACAAATATTCCATCAGCGCCTTCTGCGCATGTAGCCGGTTCTCTGCCTCGCCCCATACCACGCTTTGCGGGCCGTCCATCACGGCGGCGGCCACTTCTTCGCCGCGGTGGGCAGGCAGACAGTGCATGAACAACGCGTCGGGAGCCGCGATGCGCATCATCTCTTCATCTACCTGCCAGTCGGCAAAGTCCTTCTTGCGTTCTTCATTTTCGGCTTCAAAGCCCATGCTGGTCCACACATCGGTCGTTACCAGATGCGCGCCGCGCGCGGCTTCCATCGGGTCAGCAAATTCTTCGTAATGGTCTGCGCCAAATAATCCGGCACGCTCCGGCTCGACTTCGTAGCCGGGCGGAGTCGAGACATGCACGTTAAAGTCCAGTATTTCCGCGGCTTGCAGCCAGGTATTGCAAACGTTATTGGAGTCGCCTATCCACGCCACAGTCTTGCCTTGAATCGGCCCGCACTGTTCAATAAAGGTGTATATGTCCGCGAGTATCTGGCAGGGATGATATTCCTTGGTCAAGCCGTTAATCACTGGCACGCGCGAATTGGCGGCAAAGCGTTCGATGATGGATTGATCAAAGGTGCGAATCATTACGAGGTCGCTCATGCGTGAAATCACCTGGCCCGCATCTTCCACCGGTTCGCCGCGACCCAACTGCGAATCGCGTGTATTCAAGTAAATCGCTGAACCGCCGAGTTGCTGCATCCCCGCTTCGAAGGACAAGCGTGTGCGCGTGCTGGCTTTCTCGAAAATCATCACCAGCGTGCGATCGATCAGCGGCCAATACTGCTCATAGGCCTTGAATTTTTGTTTGATAATGCGCGTGCGTTCGAACAAATATTCAAATTCGTCGCGGGTAAAATCCTTGAATTGCAGAAAATGTTTTACTGCCACGGTCTGTTTTCCTGAAATGGGGTTTACTGGCATGATTTTGTTCCAATCAGGGCTGCAAAAACTCTTTTATCAGCGGACATAGGATATCCAACAGCTGCTGCGCTTCGGCCTGCGTCATAATCAATGGAGGTAACAAGCGGATCACGCTGTCGGCGGTGACATTAATCAGCAATCCTTGAGCAAGCGCCAGTTTAACCAGTTCGCCACATGGCCGATCCAGTTCGATGCCTATCATTAACCCCTGACCACGCACTTCCTTAAATCCCTGCACCCCTTGCAAAGCGGTGACAAGACTATGTTGTATAAAATGACCCAGGCTTTCGGCATGCGCCAACAATCTATCCTGTTCCAGAATATTCAACGTGGTCAGGCCTGCCATGCAGGCCAGCGGATTGCCGCCAAAGGTCGAGCCATGGTTGCCCGGTTTAAATAAACCGCTCGCCTTACCGGCGGCAATGCAAGTACCTATTGGCACACCCGAACCCAGGCCTTTGGCGAGCGTCATCACATCCGGCACGATGCCTGCATGTTGATAGGCGAACCACTTGCCGGTACGGCCGATGCCGCATTGCACTTCGTCCAGCATCAGCAGCCAGTTTTGCTGGTCGCAAATTTTGCGCAGTTGTTGCAGATACGCAATGTCCAAGGTACGGATGCCGCCTTCGCCTTGTATGGGTTCGACCAACACCGCAACCACATTACTGTTGTGTTGAGCAACGAGATTAATGGCTTCCAGGTCATTGTAAGGCACGCGCACGAAGCCGCTGACCAGCGGCTCGAAACCAGCTTGTACCTTGCGGTTGCCGGTAGCGGAAAGTGTGGCCAGCGTGCGCCCGTGAAACGCTTTTTCCATCACAATGATGGCGGGCGCTTCGATGCCTTGCTGATGACCATACATGCGCGCCAGCTTGATTGCGGCTTCATTCGCCTCGCAACCGGAATTGCAGAAGAATACTTCCTGCATGTTAGTCAGTCCGCACAACTTGTCAGCGAGGAGTTCTTGCCCCTTCATCTGATAAACATTTGAGCAGTGAATCAGCTTGCCGATTTGCTCGGTAAGTGCCGCAGTAAAGCGTGGATGCGCGTGCCCCAAGGTATTCACGGCAATGCCGGCCAAGCCGTCCAGATAACGCTTGCCTTCGGTATCCCACAGCCACGCCCCTTCACCGCGCACAAAAGTGACGGGTAGCCGGGCATAAGTATTCATTACATGTGACATAAAATAATGACGGCGGACCAGCCGCCGTTCAATAAAATCCCGTTTATTAAAAAAATCTAAGGTGCATATAGTGAGCTAAATAGCCCCATCCACGCAAGGAAAATCACAATTCCAGCTTCTAAAACAAACAAGCCGACAGCAATGTCGGCTTGTTTGCTTGGAAGCAATAA
>JANYHX010000067.1 GCA_025362155.1 Gallionella sp.
CCGGCATGAACAGGCTGCGGCCTTCATGGCGGCCACCTATGGCCGGCTGACGGGAAAGCCCGGTGTCTGCATCACGACGCTTGGCCCCGGCGCGCTCAATCTTGCGACGGGCGCGGCCTACGCGCTGCTGGGCGCGATGCCAGCCACGGTGTTGCACGATAATGGCTATGCCCTTCAGGGGCGCGGCCTGCTTCTCCCAACGTGCGATGGCCACACGCCATTGCTGATTGAACGTCACGAGCTGTTGTTGGTAGTACGCAGTGTTGGCCGGATCAAGCTGGATCAGGCGTTTGCTGAGGGCTTCCGCAACCGGCAGAAAGTTGCGCGCATCGGTCTGAATGTGCGGATTCCCCGCCGCATGCACATCGCCGTCAGCACGATCCAGCCGTGTCGGAACCTCCAGCATGGCAACATATTGTGCCGCTTCAAAATGCCCAATGCTGCCCGGTTGAATAGCGCCGTTGCCAGACTCGCGCAATACCACCGGCATCCAGCCGATTTCCAGCTCTGCGCCAGTGCACACCAGCAGTTGCGCGCTGCGCGCCTTGGCAATCAGGCTGGGACGCGCCTGTACCTGGTGAGGGTCTTGCAACGGACCGGTGGCGGTGTAGATGCTGGCCTTGTCGCCCGCAAGTTGCTGGGTAAGCGCCGCCCATTCCGGTTCGCAGGCGAACACGCTAATTGCCGCGTGAACATTGCCGCTGAGCAGCAACAGTAACAATGAATAGAATATTTTTTTGGCTACGGCACAACTCTCGCTAAAGCGAGCTTTAGGCTGCACCGAAACTCCACTAAGAATACTTTTGGTTACGGCATAACGCTCGCTTATGCGTGCATTAGCCTGCACCGAAACTCCACTTTGTTTCGTTTTCATGATGTGCTCCTTAAAATTGATGGGCGCCATGAGCGCCCAGACTCATGATGTATTGCAGGAATAGCTGGTTATCCGCCCGGCCTTGCCGTGAGTTGTCGTGTGCCAGTTGCAAACGTATGCGGGAGAATTCACTGGGGTTGTAATCTGCCATCCAGGTAAGGCGCGAGGGATTGAACGCGTAATTACTGATGACATCTGCGGCGATGGAAGCACCTACACTGGCTGTACCCGGAGCCAGCCTGTCATAGCGCAAACCGGTGCGCCAGGTTGGCATGAATTGATATACGCTTTGTAGGTACCAACCGCTTTGCGTGACGGTGTAGCTGCCTCGGGTGTTTGCTCCTGTGGTGTCATAGGACAACAGACCGTTTTCCTTGCGGCGAAAATATTCGCTCTGCACTTTCAGGTAGCGCTCGCGGAAATTGCCGTTGGGCGAGTATTTCCAGACAAAATCCAGCCCGCCGGTTTGGCTGTTGCCGCTGAAACTATTGCTCACGCCACCCGCTGTTCCAAGCAAATCGGGCACAGCATTGCTGATCGCATTTTCGCGCCTGGTTTCATGCAGAGAAATTCCGGCGCGCCAACTTTGCTCAATGCCAATATCATCACCAAAGTGCGCGAACATCACACCTGCGCCTGCGCCATTCTTGTTCTGCCGGTCGCTGCCGGGAAAGCCTCGCCCGCGGCCAATTTCCCCACCAAATTCGACGAACATATCGGTCGGTGCCAGCCACTTTAGTTGCAGCCCATCGTCTCCAATCTGGTTATCCCACAGTACACGGTATACCAGCGGCTGGTCGACAAAATCCCAGGCATGGGCGTGTTGCTCATTGAGATAGCCAAGGCCGGAAAAGAAACGCCCGAATTTTAGATTGAGTCCATTGCCCAACGCGCTGCTTTGCACGAAAGCATTTTCCACGCTGAGGCCGCCCGCCGGATCGAGCGAGAACGTGCCCACACCACGAAATTGCGGATCAATATTGGCCGCAATGGCCAGCTCGGATTCCTTGAGCGAAAATCCTCGCGTGTATCCCGTATTGTTCGCATTCATCGCAAAGCCGGTTACGGGAATGGCCGCGTCCTGCCTGAATTGTCCATAGATGCCAGACAGAATCAGCGATATGGCGGGATTAAAATTATTCTCGTTGCTGGCGGCGGGACGGCTGGCTTGTTGTGCGACAGCTTGAGCTTGCGCTGCAACACTTTCGGCCTGTTGTAAACGTTGCTCCAACTGAAGATTGCGTTGCTCGTCACTTTGCTTTAATTGTTGAATCTGATCGCGTAGGGCTTGCAGATCGGCATCATCTGCGGCGAGCGCGCTGAGCGAATTGCCCAGCAGCACGGCAACAACCGTGCACCAATAAATATTTCGGAACATGTAGCCTCCTTAAAAGCATGGCAAAACCTCGCATGACTGCGAGGCACTTGGAATGGCTTAAACGGAGTAAGGAGGAGCGCGCGCCGCGAATGCGACGAAGGTGTCAGCGAGGCAAGAACTGAAAGAATTAAAATGAAGTGTTTCGCAGGTTTCGCCAAGGAAAAAATTGACGGTACTGCTGCCGACCGCGCTGCCAATCTGCGCATAGGCCGCACACTGGTCACAATACTTGTCATGCGGCAAAGATTGTTCCGAGCGTTGCGATGGCTTGGGCGATTGATCGGTCAGCGCATGTGAAATGCCGTGCGCCAAACCGCCCATCTGCGCGAAGAGCAACGCAGAAATCAGCAGGAGTCTATTAAATAGTGAGCTAGGCATGGTAAATAATGAGCGATGCATGGATTGCACTTTAACCAAGGGGGTGAGTAACGTCAATGAAACTCGCCCAATACTCAGTCCCTCCACCAACTAATCATGCCGTATGTGCTTAAGCATTCAGGGCAAAGACCCACATCGCTAGGCCACCCGCAGCTGCCGCACCCGCTACCAGGAACAACCATTTTTTGCGCGTCAGGACGGTGATGGAAGCCAGAGAAATCGCGATCTGTATCATCGTCATGGCCTGCGCCAATTTATGATGAGGATGCATGGCATGTTCACTTTCTTCATTGGCCTTTTCCGATTCCGCTTCCAGTGCTTCCGCCTTTACCTTGATTTCCTTTTTTTCTTTTTCGTATTTTTCGATCTGGCTCTGATAGTAATCCCGCTTTTTCGCAGGCGCCAATTCCAGAGCCAGTTCCATCAAATGTCCTTTATTACTTTTGGCCTCATAAAAATTCCATTGATCTGATGCCTGGGTTTTTTTCAGCACTGCTTCGTTCTTGAATAACATGGCCTGATTCTGGGTATCGCCACCTTCATAGCTGACGACTGCGCCGACCGAAGCCAGAATCGCGGTAAAAATCGCTACATATCCGGCAAGACTATCGCCACCTTGAGCTTGATGTTCCACTGCATGATCGTGGGCACCGTGAACATGAAATTCCTCTGACATTATTAATTCCTCGAAATTGATTTATGTAAAAACATAGCTGCAAGAATAGTTGTTATAGCCTAAATGAAAACCACTGCGTATTACAATAGAATTACTTTTCCCCATTTTACTGGCCAATTTTACTGGAACTGCATTATGCCGAATAAATCTGAGCTGCTAATTTTGCGCGACAAGTTGCGCGTGTTTGCCGAGGCACGCGAGTGGGATCAGTTTCATACGCCCAAGAATCTGAGTATGGCGTTGATGGTGGAAGTCGCCGAGTTGATGGAACATTTTCAATGGCTGACCGAAGCGCAGTCGCTTGACCTCGCCGCCGAAAACAAGGCTGCCGTTAGTGAAGAATTGGCCGACATCCTGCTGTATCTGATACGCCTCTCGGACAAACTAGGAGTGGATTTGCAGCAAGCCGCGTTGTGCAAACTGGAAAAGAACGCGGTGAAATATCCGGTGGAACAGGTGCGTGGGAGTGCCAAGAAGTATTCGGATTATTGACTGCCAAAAACGTCGGGCGTATGTGTTATTTTTGCAGCGCCTGATTAACTTTACTCAAGTCTTCTTCGCCCAACAAACCCACTGCCTGCTTCAGACGAAGCTGGCTGAGCAGGTAATCGTATTGAGCCTGATAAAGATCGCGGCGATTCGCAAAAAGTTGTTGCCGCGCATTCAGCACATCAAGGTTGGTGCGCACGCCGACTTCCTGCCCCAGCTTGCTGGCATCCAGCAAGCTTTCGCCGGAAGCGAGCGCTTGTTGCAAGGCATGCACCTGCGCAATACCGCTGACCACACCCAGATAGGCTTGGCGGGTCTGCTGTGCGACGTTGCGCCGGGCATTTTCCAGTTCTTGGCGGGCACGTTCGCGATTGGCTTCCGCTTCGCGCCATCTTGAATTCACGATTCCGCCCTGGAACAACGGCATATTCAGTTGTATGCCGATGTTCTTATTGGTGGTGTCGCTGCCCACGCCGAAGATGCCGCCGTTGTCGTTGTTTTGCCTATAGTTGGCGACCAAGTCCACGGTGGGATAATGTCCGCCACGATTACGCGCAACTTCTTTGTCAGCTATCGCGGCATTCGCCTGAGCGATAGCCAGTTGCAAATTCTTTAACTGCGCATCATCCACCCACTTCGCCATGTCTGCCGGTTGCGGTGCTTCAAGCTTGAGGTCTTTGCGGAGCGGGGCAAGGCTGCCCGGTGTGGCATTGATCAGTTGCTGCAAGGCACTGCGTTTGATTTCCAGATTGTTCTGCGCGGCGATCAGTTGCGCGCCGGTCAGGTCAGCGCGGGCTTGCGCCTCCAGCGTATCGGTGATGGTGGCACTGCCCACCTCGAAGTTGCGCTTGGCTTGTTCGAGCTGTTCGGAAATCGCGGTCTTCTGCGTATCAACCAACTGCACAGTGTCCTGCGCAATCAACACGTCGAAGTAAGCTTGTGCAACACGCACAATTAAATCCTGCTCGGCGATCTTGAGTTGTAATCCGGCCTGTTCCGCCTGCAATTCCGACTCACTATAAACCAGCCAATTTTGCTGGCGGAATAGCGGTTGTACGAGGCTCACGCCATAGCCATTGCTGTTATAGCGTTTGGTGCCGTCGATAAATATAGGAGGGCTCGCGGGATGATACTGGGTGGTCACATCGTTAAATGTGCTGTTCGCGCTGAGGTTGATCGAGGGCAGTAACAAAGAGCGGCCTTGTGATAATTTTTCCCGACCCGCTTGTTGCGTGGCACGCGCGGCGGCAAACAGCGGATCATTCGCCTGCGCGGCATGGAAGGTTTCCAATAAATCTGCAGCATCCACGCCGCTTGCGGCTAGCAAGGTGACAGAAAAAAGTATTGCCCGGTAAAGTGGTTGGAGTTTCATGGAGTATTTTTTGCGCAACGACATATTAGATTTTTCTAATATACAGATCATTGCCACTTCGCGCAATATCGAGTCAATGTTCAGAATACGAAGCGCTCCGGTTGCAGCGCATTTTGCAGCGGCGCAACGCAGGCTTCCATGATGTTGACGGACTCATAGCTATCCGTTGCGACACGCGTGATCAGTTTGGCTTCCATCGCCGGCGCATCGCCGACAATAGCGAACATCCGTCCGCCGACATTGAGGCTATCCTGAAATGCTGCGGGCAACACCGGCGTGGAACCGGTCAGCACGATGACATCATAGCAAGCACCATTACCCCAGCCGCGCGCCGCATCGCCGATCTCCAGCGTAATGTTATTACGATGGTAAGGGAGCAGGTGCTGTGCAGCCATGGCACTCAATTCCGGCACAATCTCAACCGAAGTCACATGCCCTGCCAATACCGAAAGCAGCGCAGTCAGATAACCACTTCCGCTGCCCACCTCCAATACCTTGTCGCTGCGGCTCAAGTGTAGCTCTTGTACGGCGCGCGCTTCCAGCTTGGGCTGCCACATGGTGGCGCCATAGCCCAACGGGACTTCCATATCCATGAAAGACATTTCACGCAGGGTTTCCGGCACGAAATGTTCGCGGCGTACGTATTTGAGCAACTCCAGAATCCGTCCCTCCAGCACGTCGCATGGGCGTATCTGCTGCTCTATCATATTGAAGCGCGCCTGTTCCATATCTAACATTCCCCTCTCCTAATTGGTGCCAAACTAACTTTGAAGTTGCTGGATTTTTGAAAACTGCGATTTGAGGTGCAGGGCGGGAGAGTATAGCAAGCCCTCCCTTATGGCTCAATGCTGCTTTCGTGACTGTCCTGTTGGAAGGTTTGCCCTGTTTATCTTGCATTTCGCCGACCATTGCTTTACCTTGCGGGCTTCGCTAGGGGTCTTCGCCAGCATATTAATACTGGACGGAGTGAGACACACCCTTTGAACCTGTACGGGTAATGCCGTCGTAGGGAAGCATCTCTGATGCTTGCCGAATTTTAGGAGCATCGCATGAACGCCAACCCCAAATTTTTAACGCCCCAGTTACCCGCGCCAAAGATACCTGCGCCAAAGTTTATTGCAGACGACGCGCACGTCGATGCCGCAGCGATTCAGCCGTTGCCGAATTCGCGCAAAATCTATGTACAAGGTTCGCGTCCCGACATTCAGGTGCCAATGCGCGAAATCTCACAAGCTGCCACTCCCGCCAGCATGGGCGCAGAAATCAATCCGCCGATTTATGTGTATGACTGCTCCGGCCCTTATACCGACCCGGCGGTAAAAATAGACATTCGCGCCGGTTTGACCGCACTGCGTGAAGGCTGGATAGTTGAACGCAACGATTCCGAAACACTGCCCAAGCTCAGTTCTGAATATGGGCAACAGCGCATGAATGATCCTGAACTCGCAGAGATGCGCTTCAATCTGAAACGCGCGCCGCGCCGCGCCCAGCGCGGCAAGAATGTCAGCCAGATGCATTACGCCCGTCGCGGCATCATCACGCCGGAGATGGAATATGTTGCCATCCGCGAAAATATGCAGCGCAAGGAATACCTCGCAGCGTTGAGGGCGTCTGGCAAGACAGGGAACAAACTCGCCGAGTTGATGGGCAGGCAACATCCCGGGCAATCTTTTGGTGCCAGCATTCCTGCCGAAATCACGGCGGAATTTGTGCGCTCCGAAATTGCTCGTGGTCGCGCCATTATTCCTGCCAACATCAACCACCCGGAAGTCGAGCCTATGATTATCGGGCGCAATTTTCTGGTGAAAATCAATGCCAACATCGGCAATTCTGCGGTCACTTCCAGCATCGGCGAAGAAGTCGAAAAATTAACCTGGGCGATCCGCTGGGGCGCGGACAACGTGATGGATTTATCCACCGGCAAGCACATCCACGAAACTCGCGAATGGATCATCCGCAATTCGCCCGTGCCCATCGGCACGGTGCCTATCTATCAAGCGCTGGAAAAAGTAAACGGCAAAGCCGAAGACCTGACTTGGGAAATCTATCGCGACACCCTCATTGAGCAAGCCGAGCAAGGCGTGGACTATTTCACAATCCATGCCGGGGTGTTGCTGCGATATGTGCCGATGACGGCCAACCGCATGACCGGGATTGTTTCTCGCGGCGGCTCCATCATGGCGAAATGGTGTTTGTCGCACCATCAGGAATCTTTCCTCTACACCCATTTCGAAGACATCTGCGAAATCATGAAAGCCTATGATGTGAGCTTTAGCTTGGGCGATGGCCTGCGTCCCGGCTCCATCTATGATGCTAATGATGAAGCGCAACTGAGCGAATTAAAAACGTTGGGCGAGCTCACCCAAATCGCGTGGAAGCATGATGTGCAGGTGATGATCGAAGGCCCCGGCCATGTGCCCATGCACCTGATCAAAGAGAATATGGACTTGCAACTGGAGCAGTGCCACGAAGCACCGTTCTACACACTGGGCCCACTCACGACCGACATCGCGCCCGGCTACGACCACATCACCTCCGGCATCGGCGCGGCGATGATAGGCTGGTATGGCACGGCCATGCTGTGTTATGTGACCCCCAAGGAACACCTCGGCCTGCCGGACAAGAACGATGTGAAAGATGGCGTCATCACCTATAAGCTCGCAGCACACGCGGCCGATCTCGCCAAAGGACATCCCGGTGCGCAGATCCGCGACAATGCTTTGTCCAAGGCGCGCTTCGAATTCCGCTGGGAAGACCAGTTTAATCTCGGCCTCGACCCGGACAAGGCGCGCGAATTCCATGACGAGACCCTGCCCAAGGATTCCGCCAAGGTCGCGCACTTCTGCTCGATGTGCGGCCCGCATTTCTGCTCGATGAAAATCTCGCAGGATGTAAGAGACTATGCAGCCAAGGAAGGCGTGTCGGAAATTGACGCGCTTAAAAAAGGCATGGCACAAAAATCAGAGGAGTTTATAAAGGAAGGCGCGGAGATTTATAGCAAGGCGTAGCAAAATTGCTGGGCTGATTTTTTGTTACTTGCGAAGCTTTGCGCAATTCTGACGAATCCACTCTGCGAATTGCGCTTCGCTGATTTCCCCGGAAGCCACCCCTAAAACCGCATGAGTGGCATCGGCTTGCGAAGCGGTCAGTTTTGTCCCATTCAAAAGCAAAAACAAACCAGCCGCTAAAAATGCAGCGCGTTTATTGCCGTCCACGAAAGGATGATTTTTGGCAATTCCGAAGCAATATGCAGCGGCCAGTGCCGCAATATCTGCTTCTTTATAAGCGGCCAGATTTTGTGGACGAGCTAGTGCAGAATCCAATAAGCCTTCGTCGCGCATACCGCTTAAGCCACCATGCTCTGACAGACTTTCATCGTGCAGCAATAACAGCAAATTTTTATCTATCCAGCGCCAGCGCATTTATTTTGCCAGCACCTTGAAAGTATCGCGATACTCGCGCATAAAATCTCGCCCCAACTCAAGCTGCTCCTCAAAACTGGGGTCGTACCCGCTCAAGGTAATGCCTGCTGGACTTTCGGTAACGAATATCTCGTCACCTTTACTAACTTTAAGTTTTGCCAACAATTCCTTGGGCAAAATCACGCCGAGAGAATTTCCAATTTGAGTCAGCTTCAAGGTAGTCATGGGAATGGCCTCCTGATTAAAAGAGTGGACAAAAAATGACGTTATAACAACCGTTATAATACACTTCAAGGTCAGGATTTACAAACTCAAGGTAAACTAGATTCAGCATCAAAGGGCAAAGCCGTATTGATTTTGAAATGGGAAGTACAAAAAGAAAAACTCAACCACCGATATTCCGCATAAATAAAGGAGAAAAACATGGCAACAGACAGCGTTTATCGTATCACCGAGCTAGTCGGAACCAGCAGTAAATCATGGGAAGACGCTGCTGCGAACGCAGTCAAGGCCGCCTCAAAAACCTTGCGCGACCTGAGAGTCGCAGAAGTCATTAAATTGGACATGGTGGTGGAAGGCGGCAAGATAACCTCATACCGGGCGAGAGTAGCCTTATCTTTCAAGTACGAGCACAAGAAATAA
>JANYHX010000122.1 GCA_025362155.1 Gallionella sp.
GTCACTGGAAATTCCAATGGGAAAAATTTTACTTTTCAACAAACCCTTTGGCGTGATCTGCCAATTCAGCCGCGATGGCATACATCCGACGCTGGCGGATTATATCGCGCTTCCCGACTTTTATGCCGCTGGGAGGCTGGATACCGATAGCGAAGGTCTGTTGGTATTGACTGATGACGGCCAATTACAACATCGCATCACCGATCCGCAACACAAGCTGCCAAAAACATATTGGGTACAGGTGGAAGGCATGCCGGACGATGCCGCACTGGAAAAATTACGGCAAGGTGTAACACTATCCGATTTCACTACTCAGCCTGGTGAAGTATGTGTGATGAATGAACCCGCTGATCTATGGCCGCGTCATCCCCCCATACGAATGCGTAAAAATATTCCCACCAGCTGGCTGAAACTCACCATTCACGAAGGAAAGAATCGCCAAGTGCGGCGCATGACCGCAGCCGTTGGTTTGCCCACACTACGTTTAATTCGCTATCGCATCGGCGAGTGGACTCTGGACGGGTTGAAGCCAGGTGAATGGCGCGCTGAGCAATTTAGCTGAAAAGCGCTTCCCGTAAGCCTTCCGGAGGTTTGAGCCCAACTCTTATGTGCGTTAGAGAACAGTGTGTCTAGTGCCAGAATGAGATAAAGCTACCGTCCGTAACCAGCAGGGTTACGAAAAATATTAGAGATGTTACTTGGGCTATCAATCAAGAACACGAGGGGCACATTATCATGCGATCCATAAAACTATATCTAGCTATACTTTGTACTCTCGCGATTAGCGCTTGTGGTGGTGGAGGTGGAGGAACCACAGATACAACACTGCCGAAAATCTCCGCCGTCAGTCCTGCATCCAATGTCACCGCCACGGGCAAACTGAATGACACGGGTCAAACGGCCAGTCAGTGTTATCGCGCTGGCAGCGATGTGTTAACGAATTGCGATTCTCTGGCATTGGCGCTGAATAATGCGCAAGACGGCATGGTCGGACGTGATGCGAATGTGTCTACCAACAATAACTCTGACGGCAAACTGGGTTTCAGCTTTACCAAGGTGACTGGCGGCTGCGTTCAGGACAATGTCACTGGCTTGATTTGGGAAGCGAAAACGACAGACGGCGGCTTGCGTGACTATAGTAAAACCTATACCAATTACAGCGCAACCTATGATCCCTCTGGTCTGTATGACACGAGCACAGATGCCAGTGGTTTTGTAAAAGCAGTCAATGCCAGCAATCTGTGTGGATATAGCGATTGGCGTTTACCTACTGCTGATGAATTGCAAAGCATCGTGGACTATAGCGTGGCATTGCCCGGCCCGGCTATTGACGCCAGCGTATTTCCCGCCACGACCAATGGCGAGTTTTGGTCTGGTTCAGGCGATATAGGCAATAAAAATTTCGCCTGGAGTGTGTCCTTCAAATATGGGGACGGAGGTCCGCTAAGCCGCGATCTTAAATATTATGTGCGTTTGGTACGTGCCAGCCCATCACCCGCAACTCCAACCCGCTACAC
Source organism: Gallionella sp. (assembly GCA_025362155.1). Taxonomy (GTDB): domain Bacteria; phylum Pseudomonadota; class Gammaproteobacteria; order Burkholderiales; family Gallionellaceae; genus Gallionella. The sequence goes on from JANYHX010000122.1 coordinate 1,518, forward strand.
GCTGTCAGCCGACGGGCAAGAGGTTACAGATATTCAAACCAGTCTGATTTGGCGGCGTTGTCCTGAGGGCATGGTAGCCAGCGGCGGAGCATGTACTGGGAATGCCCTTACCTTTACGCAGGAGCAAGCCTTTCAACGAACCACTACCCAGGCCACTAGTACAGGCACAGCGTGGCGCTTGCCGAATATAAAGGAGCTTTCCAGCATTGCCGATAAAAATAAGAGCAACCCGGCAATTGATTCGACCGCTTTCCCCACTACGCCATCCAATGATTTCTGGTCTGCCTCCCCCGGTGTGGGCGTCGGCCTCGGCTTGGCCTGCGGTGTTTCCTTTGCCGACGGTGGTTTTGGCTACGGCGGCCGTGTTAATAGTAACTATGTGCGGTTAGTGCGTAGCGCTCAATGATAGCTAACTCGTGGTTTTGAATATTGTGTGTTGGTGCGGAAAAGCAACGGCAAAATTCGTAGAGCAACCTGCTGAGGATTCAGCACTCATTGCAAACCGTTAATTGATTTTCTAATCCTCGCATTGACAAACAGTGCAGCGGCTTTTAACGTATGGACGTTATAAATCTGGGAGCCGCAATGTTTTTTTCACGCTGTTTTTTTCTATTAGCGACACTAATGATCGTGGGGCTATCTGACGGCGCTATTGCCTCGCAACGATATCATGGGTTTGCAACTAAAGCCGACAGGTTACTGCAAGGTACCTGGTACAGCGCTGAAGGGGCCATTACCTTCAAGGCCAACGGTACAGTTCACTATCACAGGAAAAGATATTTTTATGCCGTTTCCAACGGCGGCTTGATTCAGCTGAGCGGCAAGCACCGCGCGAATGCGATTCCTTATCAGCTTGCCGGCGGTAAGCTTACCTTGATGGAAGGCGGAGAAGAAGTGGTTTATACCCATAAGCGACCACGAAGGAAATGATCTCGTTGTATATCTGCTAACGACCTCTGCGCACTCCAGGCTTGGGCGAAAACAAGGCAGGCTGGGGCATGGCTTGATGACGTGCAGCTTCAGATAGATGTTGTTGTTCGGGGGTCTTTTGCGGTGGGCGCGGCTTTGAAGTTTGTTGGCCGTTCCTTGGCTGCTGCTCACGTTGTTGCGGGTTGCGAGGTCGTTGTTCGCGTTGTTGCGGGTTACGCGGGCTATGTTTTTGACCCTGGTTATCACGCGTTAATCCCTCACGTGGTGGCTGTTGGCGATTTCCTGTTGTTGAGGTGCGCGGCCCGCTATTTCGTCTCTGTCCGTGTCCCTGTCGCGGCGGACGCGGAGCTTCGGCGGGCAGATTGGCTGGGGGCACAAAGCTGTTTATTTCAACAACGGGTATCTCGCGCTTAATCAGCCGCTCAATGTCCCGGAGAAACTGTGACTCTTCCTTGTCCACCAGCGAGATTGCCGCGCCGCTGCTGCCAGCGCGTCCGGTACGGCCAATGCGATGCACATAATCTTCCGGCACATTAGGCAATTCAAAATTCACCACATGCGGCAGTTGGTCGATGTCCAACCCCCGTGCAGCGATGTCGGTAGCGACCAGCACCGGCATCGTGCCGTCCTTGAATTGCGCCAAGGCTTTGGTGCGCGCCGGTTGGCTTTTGTTACCGTGGATCGCGGCGGCAGGAATGCCGTCGGCGATCAATTTTTCCGTCAGCCGGTTCGCGCCGTGTTTGGTGCGGGTAAATACCAGCACCTGCTTCCAGTCATGGTGTTTGATCAGATGCGAGAGCAAATGGCTCTTGAGGCGTTGCGGCACCAGATGGACGCTTTGGGAAATCAGTTCCACTGTGGAGTTGCGGCGTGCTACTTCGACATAGCCGGGGTTGTGCAGTAGCCCGTCGGACAGCGTCTTGATCTCGTCGGAAAAGGTCGCCGAGAACAGCAGGTTCTGGCGTTGCTTGGGCAGTAGCGCGAGG
>JANYHX010000084.1 GCA_025362155.1 Gallionella sp.
GCTCGATATCCTCGCCAAGCCTGAGCGCGTCACGCAGATCATCCATGATGAACTGGTCGCGGTTAAGGCGCAGTTCGGCGACAAGCGCCGCAGCGAGATCATCACGCACACGCAGGACATGAGCATGGAAGACCTGATCGCGCCGGAGGAGGTGGTGGTCACCTTGTCGCATGGCGGCTACATGAAGTCGCAGCGTCTCGACGAATACAAAGCACAGAAGCGCGGCGGTCGCGGCAAGCAGGCCACCGCGACCAAGGAAGACGATTTTATCGACAACCTGTTCATCGCCAATACCCACAATTATATTTTGTGCTTTTCCAATCGCGGCCGCGTGTACTGGCTCAAGGTCTATGAAGTGCCGCAGGGCAGCCGTATTTCGCGCGGCAAGCCGATCGTGAATCTGTTGCCGCTGGAAAATGGCGAGAAGATCAACGCGGTGTTGCCGGTGACGGAATTCGTCGAAGATAAATATGTGTTCTTTGCTACCGCCAATGGCACGGTCAAGAAGACTACGCTGAATGATTTTTCCCGTCCGATGAAGCGCGGCATTATTGCGATCAATCTGGACGACGATGATAAATTGATCGGGGTTGCTGTCACCGATGGCAAGCATGATGTGATGCTGTTCTCGAACGGCGGCAAGGCGGTGCGCTTCGACGAGAACGATGTGCGCCCGACCGGACGCGCGTCGCGCGGCGTGCGCGGCATGAGGCTGGCCGCCAAGCAGCAGGTGATCTCATTACTGGTGGCCGAGAACGAACAGCAAAGCGTGTTGACCGCGACCGAAAATGGTTTTGGCAAACGCAGCCCTATCATTGAATACACCCGCCATGGGCGTGGTACCCAAGGCATGATTGCGATCAAGACCACCCCGCGCAACGGCAAGGTAGTCGCCGCGACACTGGTGAATGTCGAAGACGAGATCATGCTGATCGGCACCAGCGGCGTGCTGATCCGCACCCGCGTAAAAGAAATACGCGAGATGGGGCGTACCGCTCAAGGCGTCACGCTGATGAATGTGGAGAAGGGTGAAAAACTGGCGGGATTGAGCCGCATCGCTGAGCCGGAAGAAGAGGCTGAATAAACGGCATGTTGACTGAAGCGCAATTGATTGAATTGTTATCCGACATGGAGTCAGACAGAGTCGAGCGAACGATATCTGTGTCAGATACCGACAAGTTTTGCCAGGCAATTTGTGCATTTGCCAATGATTTACCCAACCATCGTCAACCCGGATATTTATTGATCGGTGTCAGAGATGATGGCAGCTTGTCCGGGTTGAATGTGACGGATCGGTTATTGCAAAATCTTGGAGCTATTCGATCAAATGGCAATGTATTATTTCCTCCAGTCATGTCGATAGCTAAATTCAGTTTGCAAGGTGGTGAGGTAGCGGTAGTTGAAGTTTTGCCATCGGATATGCCTCCTGTTCGTTACGACGGGCGGGTTTGGATTCGTGTTGGCCCGCGCAAGGCTATTGCCAATGAGCAAGAGGAGCGCATTCTGAGCGAACGCCGCACTGCGTCAGTACGCCCTTTTGATGCGCGTCCTTGTGTCGAAGCGAAACTGGATGACTTGGCATTGGGGCAATTCGATGCGTATCGTCGAGAAGCTGTGGATGCTGAAACCATTGCGGCCAATCACCGTGAAATTGAGCAGCAACTTGCGTCCCTCAGGATGTTCGATCTGCAACGTGCTTGCCCGACGTTTGCCGGGATTTTGTTGTTTGGTAAAAATCCTCGATTTTTTTTGTCAGGAACATATATCCAATATCTAAAATTGCCCGGCACGGATCTGACAGACATTCCCGAAGATCAGGCGGAAATATCGGGCGACTTGAATTCAATGCTGCGCGAACTGGAGTTAAGAGTTAAATCGTTTGTCCAAACTTCCATGCATCAAGTGACTTCGTTGGAGGAGCGATTGCTACCGGACTATCCCGAATGGGCGTTGCGTGAATTGTTGATGAATGCGGTCATGCATCGCAATTATGAAAGTAATTCGCCGGTTCGTTTTTATGTATTCAGCGACCATATTGAGATTCAGAGTCCAGGTGGGCTATATGGTGAGGCTACGGTTAGTAACTTCCCAACACGTAATAGTTATCGCAATCCGGTAATAGCTGAAGCAATGAAGTCGCTCGGGTTTGTTAATCGCTTTGGTTATGGTGTGCAGCGCGCTCAGGCATTGCTGAAAGAGAACGGTAATTGCCCCGCTGAATTTTTGTTCGATGAACAGGCAGTGTTAGTCAAGATTTATAGGAGGAAGGTATGAAAACAATAGCCTTCTTTAACAACAAAGGCGGCGTTGGGAAAACTTCCTTGGTGTATCACTTGGCGTGGATGTTTGCGGATCGTGGAATCAAAACGTTGGCGGTTGATCTTGATCCGCAGGCCAATCTGACATCCATGTTTCTGAAAGAAGAACGGCTGGAAGAATTGTGGCCGGACGGTGAGCATCCCAACACAGTTTATGGGGCGATTCGTCCAATTTTGAAGGGTGTTGGAGATATTGCCAATCCGCACATTGAAAAGATTACAGAAAAACTCGGGTTGATTCCTGGCGACCTTGGGTTATCCCGCTTTGAAGATAAACTCTCGGATGCATGGCCTCGTTGCCAATTGAGCGATGAATCTGCTTTTCGCACCATGACCGCCTTTCATCGTCTTGTGCAACATGGTACTGATCAGGGAGCGGAGTTGATATTGATTGACGTTGGCCCAAATCTGGGGGCAATTAATCGGTCAGCATTGATCGCCTCCGACCAAGTTTGTTTGCCGCTTGCACCTGATTTATTTTCTTTGCAAGGCCTCAAGAATCTTGGGCCAACACTGAATGAGTGGCGCGAGGTTTGGAAGGCTCTATTGGAAAAAGCCCCTGCGGATGTGCCGATGCCAAAAGGAACGATGCAACCTATAGGCTATATTGTTATGCAATACAGCATTTCAAATAGCCGTCCGGTGAAAGCGTATAAACGTTGGCTGGATAAGATTCCTCAAACTTATCGTGAATCCGTGTTGACTGAGGATGCCGGGAGCAATATTCATGCGGTCGATGACCCGTATATGCTTGCACTGTTGAAGCATTATCGCAGCCTGATGCCGATGGCGATGGAAGCGAACAAGCCGATTTTCTTTCTGAAATCTGCCGATGGTGCAATTGGATCACACCAAGAGGCAGTCTCCAGTTGTTATATGGATTTTAAAAAACTGGCAGGTAAAATAGCCGCAAATGCAGGCATTGCATTTTCTTAAGACTATAAATAGGGAATAACGGCATGACGATTTACAACTTTAGCGCGGGTCCGGCGGTGTTGCCGAAGGAAGTATTGCAGCAGGCGCAGACTGAGATGCTCGACTGGCACGGCAGCGGTATGTCGGTGATGGAAATGTCGCATCGCGGCAAGGAGTACATGGGCATCCAGGCGCAGGCCGAAGCCGATCTGCGCGAGCTGATGGGCATACCCGCCAACTACAAGGTGCTGTTCCTGCAGGGCGGCGCCAGCCAGCAATTCGCGATGGTCCCGTTGAACCTGTTGCGCGGGAAGCTCTCTGCCGACTATGTGAACACCGGGGAGTGGTCGAAAAAGGCCATCAGTGAAGCGAAGAAGTTCAGCTATGTGAACGTGGTGGCAAATAATGCTGATAAGAATGGTAGCTATGTGCCGACGTTTGATAGCTGGAAGCTGGACAAGAATGCAGCCTATCTGCATTACACGCCGAACGAGACGATAGGCGGCGTTGAATTTAATTGGCTACCCTCTACTGGCAATGTACCGCTGGTGGCGGACATGTCGTCTAATATCCTGTCGCGTGCGGTCGATGTGTCCAAATTCGGCTTGATCTATGCCGGCGCGCAAAAGAATATTGGCCCGGCGGGTCTGACCATCGTCATTGTGCGCGAGGACTTGATCGGGCATCCACCATCCGGTTTGCCGACCATGCTGGATTACAAGACCCATGCCGACAACGATTCGATGTACAACACGCCGCCGACCTATGGCATTTATATCGCGGGTCTGGTATTCCAGATGTTGAAGCGCAAGGGCGGCATTGCGCAGATGGAAAAAACCAATATCGAAAAGGCCAAGTTGTTGTACGCCGCAATTGATGGCAGCAATGGTTTTTATCATTGCCCGGTGGCAACATCGGACCGCTCGCGCATGAACGTACCATTTACCCTCAAGGATGCGGATCTTGATGGCGATTTCCTGAAGCAGGCCGAGGCGCGTGGCTTGTTGCAACTGAAAGGACATCGTTCGGTAGGCGGTATGCGCGCATCGATTTACAACGCAATGCCGCTCGAAGGCGTGCAGGCGTTGGTCAATTTCATGAACGAATTTTCTCGGAGCAAGGGTTGAGTATCGCAATGGTTAAAAAATCCGCAGGGCCTACTTTTCAGATACTGACACTGAACAAAATTGCCGCAGTTGGCTTGCATCGTTTTCCCGCCGAGCGTTATGTCTGCGGGACTGAAATTGCCGAGCCGGACGCCATTCTGGTGCGCTCGCAAAACATGCTGGAGATGAATATTCCTAAAACGGTGATGGCCGTCGCGCGCGCTGGGGCGGGAACCAACAATGTGCCGGTGAAAAAAATGAGCGAGCGCGGCGTGCCGGTGTTCAACGCGCCGGGTGCGAATGCCAACGCGGTGAAAGAGCTGGTTATCACCGGCATGCTGCTGGCCTCGCGCAACATTGTTCCAGCGCTACATTTCACCGCGAGCCTGCATGGCGACGACGCGACGCTGCACAAGCTGGTCGAAGACGGCAAAAAACATTATGCGGGCACCGAACTGCGCGGGCGCACACTGGGCATTATCGGCCTGGGCGCGATAGGCCGTCTGGTGGCCGATGCCGCCATCGGTCTGGGCATGAATGTGATTGGTTTCGATCCGGAGATCACCGTGGATGCGGCGTGGAGTCTTCCCTCTCAGGTAAAGAAAGCACAGAGTATCGAAGACCTGCTCAAGCACAGCGATTTCACTTCGCTGCATGTGCCGCTGGTGGATGCGACGCGCAACCTGATCAACGAGAAGCGGGTGGCGGCGATGAAGGGCGGTAGCGTGCTGCTGAATTTTTCGCGCGATGCGATCGTCAATGAAGATGCAATATTGGCCGGGCTGGCAAGCAAACATGTGCGCTGCTATGTGTGCGATTTCCCCAGCAACAAGACGCTCAATAATCCCGGCATCATCGCGCTGCCACACTTGGGCGCTTCTACACAGGAGGCTGAGGACAACTGCGCGGTGATGGTGGTCGAACAACTGCGCGATTTTCTTGAGCATGGCAACGTGGTCAACACGGTGAACTTTCCGAATGTCAGCATGCCGCGCGAATCGGCATTTCGCCTCGCGATTGCCAATAGCAATGTGCCGAATATGCTGGGGCAGATTTCCACCACGCTGGCCGCTGCGGACATCAACATCCATAACATGATGAACAAGTCGCGCGGGGAAATGGCTTACACATTGGTGGACACCGACAGCGCGATTCCCGCTAAACTGATCGCGCAAATCGCCGCTATTCCGGGCGTACTGATGGTGCGCGATTTACCTTTACGCGATTGATCTATAACTTGTCGCACACACAAAAACCAACATGAGTGAGAAATTAAAACAGTTTCGTGAACAGATCGACAAGCTGGATGACGAGTTGTTGAAACTCGCTAATCAGCGTGCTGCGCTGGCGCAGCAGATTGGTCACCTCAAAGAGGATGGCGTGGTGTTGCGCCCCGAGCGCGAGGCTCAAGTATTGAATCGCCTGCAGAAAAAAAATAGCGGGCCATTGAGCAATGCTGCGGTTGCACAGCTATTCACCGAAATCATGTCGCAATGCCGCGCACTGGAAGCGCCGCTGAAAGTTGCCTACTTGGGTCCGCAAGGGACATTCACCGAGGCGGCTGCGCTGAAACGTTTTGGCAGTGCGATAAAAGAACAGTCATGCGCGACCATAGACGAGGTATTTCGTGCAGTTGCAGGTGGCACGGCACATTACGGACTGGCACCGGTGGAAAATTCCACGGAAGGCGCAGTGGGTCGCACGCTGGACCTGTTGATGGAAAGCACGCTGCAAATATGTGGCGAAGTGATGTTGCCGATACATCAATGTTTGCTGGGTCAGCACAGCGAGTTAAGCACTATCAAGACGGTGTATTCGCATCCGCAATCGCTGGGCCAATGCCAAGGCTGGTTGAATACCCATCTGCCGCATGCGGCGCGCATTCCTGTCGCCAGCAATGCCGAAGCGGCGCGGCTGGCCGCAGAAAATCCGCATAGCGCAGCGATTGCCGGCAGTCAGGCCGCGGCGCTGTTCGGCTTGAAAATATTGGTAGAAAACATTGAGGACGATGCCAGTAACACCACCCGTTTTCTGGTGCTGGGCAATCAACAGGTCGCGCCCTCGGGTAATGACAAAACTTCGCTGGTGATGTCTGCTGTAAATCGTCCCGGCGCGGTGCATGATCTACTGGTGCCGCTGGCCAAACACGGGGTCAGCATGACCAAGCTGGAGTCGCGCCCGGCGCGCTCAGGGCTATGGGAATATGTGTTCTATATGGACATCGAAGGCCACCAGGCGGATGCCAAGGTAGCTGCCGCATTGACTGAACTCAAGCAAGTCGCCGCGTTTGTAAAGGTGCTGGGTTCGTACCCGATTGCCATTTAGTAGACCGTTCCAGCAAATCAGATAAGGGCAGCTCTAAAAATTCAGAGTTCGCCCAAATGCAAGGCGCGGAAAAAATTTTAGTTCCAGCTAACCTAAAGGTTACCTTACACTGAAACTTTGTTTTGCCGCCCCGCATATGGGTTATATGTAAGCAAGAAATTTTTTATGCAACGCAGCATAACCAGCCACTTGGTTGCCGTTTTTTGGCAACTTAGTGGAATGGCTAGTAGTTTAATCAGTTGGGATGAAATCTGGGTTTTTATGAATTATTCTGAACTGGCTCCGGCCTACATCCGCGCCATCGCGCCTTACATCCCCGGCAAGCCGATCTCCGAACTGGAGCGTGAGCTGGGCATCCCAAATATGGGTATCGGCGGCATCGTGAAGCTGGCCTCGAATGAAAATCCGCTGGGTGCGAGCCCCAAGGCAATTGCCGCCGCGCACGCCGCGCTGGATCAGATCAGCCTGTACCCGGATGGCAATGGCTACGCGTTAAAAGCCGCACTGGTCAAGCGTTATGCGGTGGAGTTTGAACAGGTATTTTTGGGCAATGGTTCCAACGATCTGCTGGAGTTGGCAGCACGTGCCTTTCTCACCGTGGGCGATAAGGGGGTGTATTCCGATCATGCTTTTGCCGTTTATCCGCTGGCGATTCAGGCAGTCGGTGCAGTCGGCATCAGCGTTGCGGCCAGGGATTTTGGCCATGATCTGGATGCGATGCGCAAGGCGGCAGTGGAGCAGGGCGCGAAGATGATTTTCATCGCCAACCCGAACAATCCTACCGGCACATTTGTGTCCGGTAATACGCTACTTGAATTTTTACGCGCACTACCAGCCAATATTCTGGTGGTGCTGGATGAGGCTTATAACGAATATCTGCCGGTAGAATGTCGTTACGATAGTGTGAGCTGGGTGAAAGAATTTCCCAATCTGATTATCTCGCGTACCTTTTCCAAGGCGTATGGCTTGGCCTCGTTGCGCGTAGGTTATGCGTTGGGTAATGCGCAGATCATGGACATGCTGAATCGCGTGCGCCAGCCGTTCAATGTCAATAGCATGGCGCAGGCCGCTGCGGTGGCGGCATTGCAGGATACGGAGTTCGTGCAGCAGACATTCGCATTGAATCTGCGCGGCATGAAACAGATCGTGGATGGGCTGACTAAATTGGGGCTGGAACATATTCCGTCGTATGGTAATTTCGTCAGTTTCAAGATCAAGGATGCCACGCGCATTTATCGGCGCTTGCTGGAGTCGGGCGTGATCGTGCGGCCTATCGCCAATTACGCGATGCCGGATTATTTACGCGTCAGCATCGGGTTAGAGTCACAGAACGAAAAATTTTTGTCTGCGTTGCAGCAGGCGTTAACATAAAACTCGCGTAGCGGGGGAGAGAAGTAATGATTATCGTAATGGGAAAAGATGTCACCGACGAGCAAATCGGCGCGGTGGTGAAGAGGCTGGAAACCGCTGGCTTAAAGGCAAATATTTCGCGTGGCATCGAGCGCACCGTGATCGGCGCAATTGGTGATGAACGCCCCTTGAGCGAAGAAATGTTCACGCCGCTGCCCGGCGTAGAGTCGGCGATGCACATCGCCAAACAATACAAGATCGTGTCGCGCGAATCGCACAAGGAAAATACGGTTATCGACATCGGCGGTATTCAGTTGGGTGGCAATCAGATTCAGATCATCGCCGGCCCCTGTTCGGTGGAGACGCAGGAGCAAATGGATCTGTCGGCAAAGTTTGTGCATGAGGCTGGTTGCCGCTTGATGCGCGGCGGCGCATTCAAGCCGCGCACCAGTCCCTATACGTTTCAAGGCAAGGGTGTGGAAGGCTTGGACATGTTCCGTAAAGCGGCCAGCAAATATAAACTCCCCATCGTTACCGAGTTGATGGATGTGCGTATGCTGGATACTTTTATGGACAACGATGTAGATGTGATCCAGATCGGCACGCGCAACATGCAAAATTTCGACCTGCTCAAGGAAGTAGGGCGCATCAACAAGCCGGTGATCCTGAAGCGCGGCATGTCGGCGACCATTTCCGAGTGGCTGATGGCGGCGGAATATATCGCCGCGGGCGGCAACCACAACATCATTTTCTGCGAGCGCGGTATCCGCACCTTCGAGACCTACTATCGCAATGTGCTAGACGTGACCGCGATCCCGGTGCTGAAAAAGGAAACCCACTTGCCGGTGATCGTCGATCCTTCGCATGCGGGCGGCAAGGCATGGATGGTTCCGGCGCTGTCGCAAGCGGCGATCGCAGCCGGTGCGGACGGACTGCTGGTTGAGATGCACCCGAATCCCTGCGAGGCATGGTGCGATGCGGATCAGGCGCTGACGCCGCAGGAGTTGAAAAATCTGATGGGCACGTTGGGTGGGATCGCCAAAGCGATAGGGCGCACGCTTTAACGAACTGCCATGGATGAGGAAGAGCGCAAATCAAAGATCAGGGAGACGTTTAACACGGTCTCTGATGGCTATGATAAGCGTGCGCTTCGATTTTTTGCTGATAGTGCAAATCAACTCGCAACTTATCTGAGCTTGGAGGGGGATGAACAGTTGCTTGATGTTGCTACCGGAACAGGAAGTAATGCTCTCGTGCTTGCGCGTCATTTGCCCTCCGGACATGTGACAGGCATTGATTTTTCAGAGGGCATGCTGAAGCAAGCCCGCACCAAAGCGAATCTCGCAGCCATACAAAACGTGGAATTTGTCGAGATGGACATGCAGCGACTATCCTTTCCTGACAATCAATTTGATGTTGCGACCTGTGCCTTTGGCATTTTCTTCGTTGAAGATATGGAAAGCCAGTTGAGGAAAATTTCTAGCAAAGTAAAATCGAATGGGAAAGTTGCCATTACTAGTTTTTACGATAATGCCTTTCTTCCCTTGGCCGAGCTGTTCTTTGGACGGCTGGCGCTGTATGGTATCGAAAGGCCGCCGTTGTCATGGAAGCGGGTCGCCACCGCAGAAAAAATGACGGCACTGTTTGAGAATGCCAGTCTCAGACAAATTACTGTCCGGAGAAAAAATATCGGTTATTACCTGCGCAGTGCGGATGAGTGGTGGGATGTGATCTGGTATGCTGGTTTCAGGAGCTTGGTCAATCAGCTTTCTCCGCCCCAACTTGAAAGGTTCAAGGAAGAACATTTGGCTGAAATTCAGAAGCTGGCTACAGACGAGGGTATTTGGCTAGATGTTGAGGTGCTATATGGGATTGGTGTTAAAGCTTCATAGATTGGCAGGTCAGGTACACGATTAATTAGTTGGCCAACTACCCTGCCTTTAATTTGAGTACAACAGGGATATTTTCCCCGTTTTCTTAACTTACACCAAACCGAATCGTGGTAGTTCTATAAATTCAAAAGTTGTCGTGGGGCATGGATACCTTAAAAATAAATAAAGTAGTCATATTCGGCATAGGCTTGATTGGAGGCTCGTTCTCGTTGGCTTTGCGCAAAGCCAATGCAGTCACTGGGGTGGTTGGCTTCGGGCGCAGCGCAGCTAATATGCAACAAGCCTTGCAACTTGGAATTATTGATCGCATCGGGCAGGACATTGCCGCCGAAGTCAGCGATGCGGATTTGATATTGTTGGCGACCCCGGTTGGGCAGATGGCGGAACTGCTGGCACGCATCGCGCCGCATCTGGGCGCACACACGCTCATCACCGACGGTGGAAGCACCAAAGGTGACGTGGTGCGTGATGCTTATGCGCAACTGGGCAACAAGATCGCGCAGTTTGTTCCCGCCCATCCGATTGCCGGAGCGGAGCAGAGTGGGGCTGCTGCGGCAGGGCCTGATTTATACGCGGGCAAAAAAGTTATTTTGACACCGTTGCCGGAGAATTCCCCGGCGGCAGTAGCGCGCGTGCGTCATGCATGGGAGCTGTGCGGTGCCATGGTGAACGAATTAACGCCGACGCAACACGACGAAATCTTCGCCGCCGTGAGCCATTTACCGCATTTGTTATCGTTCGCGCTGGTGCATGATCTGGCGCAACGCGATAACCGCGATTTGCTGCTTTCGTTCGCCGCCAGCGGTTTCCGTGATTTCACCCGCATCGCCGCGAGTTCACCGGAAATGTGGCGCGACATCTGTATGGCAAATCGCGATGCTTTGTTAAAGGAGCTACAAATCTACATCGCGGAATTGAATCAACTGAGCACGGCGCTTGCGGCAGGTGATGTTGAGAAGCTCGAGCAGACTTTTCACACCGCGCAGCAGCTGCGTGCCGGCTGGACAGAAAAATAGCAGAACCGATGAAGAATGTTTCCAATAAGCAGCTGTGGTGGCTGGTGATTGCCGTCGCGGTGATCTGGTTCGTCAATCTCGAATACCGCAAGCTGATCAAGCCCGATGAAGGCCGTTATGCCGAGATTCCCCGCGAGATGGTGGTCAGTGGTGACTGGACAACGCCGCGTCTGAACGACCTTAAATATTTCGAGAAGCCGCCGCTGCAATACTGGGCGACGGCCACCGCTTACACGATCTTCGGCGAGCATCACTGGACTTCGCGGCTATGGACGGGGCTGACCGGCTTTGCCGGAATTCTGCTGGTGTGGTTTGCCGGGTTGCGTTTATTCGGACGCGAGGCGGCGAACTATGCGGCGATATTGCTGGGCAGCAGCATGCTGTACGTGCTGATGGGGCACATCAACACGCTGGACATGGGTGTCACGTTTTTTCTGACCTTGGGCATTGTTGCATTGTTGATCGCGCAGCAGGCTAACAAGACTTCTCGTAACTGGATGATGGTAGCCTGGGCTGCCCTGGCATTAGCCGTGTTGAGTAAAGGCTTGATGGGTCTGGTGTTACCGGGTACAGCATTATTCATCTACATGCTCGCGCAGCGTGATTTTTCGGTACTCAAGCGCATGCACTGGCTATTCGGCATTGGGATATTTTTACTGATTATCGCGCCATGGTTCATCGCTGTCTCCCTCGTCAATCCCGAGTTTCCCCGTTTCTTTTTCATACATGAACATTTTGACCGCTTCTTGACCAAGGTGCATGACCGCTACCAGCCTTGGTATTACTTTGTTCCTATTTTGCTGGCTGGCATGTTGCCGTGGACATTCCTGATGTTTGATACCTTGTGGCATACCTGCACAAGGGTTACTCGTACGGTTTGTGTTTTCAGTCATGAGCGCTTTCTGCTGGTCTGGGCGATGTTCATCTATGTGTTTTTTTCGGTCTCGGATTCCAAGCTGCCGTCCTATCTGCTGCCGATGTTCCCGGCGCTGGCGCTACTGATGGGCAAACAACTGGTCGACATGAGTTCACGCAGATTATTCTGGATGATAGCCCCCATGTTGCCGTTGACCTTGCTGGCAGCGGGATTCGCACCTTTTACCGCGCGCCTGGCCGACACGCCGCTGCAGCTACAAGGCTATGGTGAGTATGCTTATTGGTTGGTGTCTGCCGCACTGGTCTGGCTGCTGGGCGTAATCGCAGCATTGGTGTTGTTGCGCCGTGCCAATAAACAGGCGGCGGTAATGATATTGGCATTAAGCACCTTGCTTGCTGCGCAAATCGGTGCCTCCGGCTATAACGCCATCGCGAAAGAGCGTTCCGCCTATTTCATTGCCAATGCAATACGGCCCTACGTGAAGGCGGAAGAACCATTCTATTCGGTGGATACCTATGAGCAGACTTTGCCCTTCTACCTGAAGCGCACCTTCACGCTGGTACAGTTTCAGGATGAGATGGCCTTCGGTATCATGCAGGAACCGCAACGCTGGATACCGGACTATGCCAGTTTCGCCAAGGTGTGGCAGGCGCAACAAGCGGCGCTGGCGATCATGCCAGTGGATACTTATAAGCGGCTCAAGCAATTGGATTTTGCGATGAAAATAATTTATGAAGATGCGCAATATATTGTGGTGAGAAAATTATGAACTTGATCAGCTTTGCCCTTATTTTCACCGGAGTGATGCTCAACGCTGCCGCGCAGATACTGATGAAGGCGGGCACCAACAGCATCGGTTATTTCGAGTTCAACATGGCGAACATCGTGCCTATAGGCTGGAAGCTGGCTACCGAGTGGCATATCGTCGTCGCACTGTTTTGTTATGCGCTCAGCGTAATCATCTGGATACTCGCCTTGTCGCGTGTGCCGGTCAGCATTGCCTTTCCTTTGCTGTCGATGGCTTATATCGTGACAGCCGTAGCCGCCTGGTACTTGCTGGGCGAAGCCTTGAGTCTGACCAAAGTGGTGGGCATCGTCGTGATCATATTAGGTGTCATCATCATCTCACGCGCTTGATGGTCATGTGGATACGCCAGTCCGTCGCGGTCGAAAAATATTTATTTCTGCTGACGTGCGTGGCGTGTGGAATACCAATCTGGATACCGCATTTCCCACCCATGGTAGATCTGCCGCAGCATGCCGCGCAGGTCGCTTTACTGTTGAATTTGGGGAAGGCAGACTTCCCGTTCTTGGAATTATTCCACCTCAATTTGTTCACGCCCTACCTGCTGGGTTATGGGCTGATCGCCGCATTTACCCCGGCTTTAGGAATTGTTGCTGCATGCAAATTGATCATCTGGCTGGCGCTTGCGGGCTTTGCAATTTCCACCCGCTTGCTGTTACGCTCAGCGGGTGCCGACCCTTACTGGGCTTGGCTTACTTTCCCGGTGCTTTATGGCTTCACCTACCAGTGGGGATTGTTAATTTTTTTGATTGCGGCACCAATTGGGTTGGTCTTTCTTGCCTTGGTATGGCGCATGAAAGCCCAGCCGAGCTTGCGTTCATCTATGGCAATCACGCTCATGCTGTTCGCGCTGTTTTTCAGTCATGCGCTTATCCTCGGCTTCTTCAGCCTGATCGCGTTGGCTTACTGGCTATTCTCGGTTCGACGAGTGCGGGATTTCATTAAATGTGCGTGGCCTTTGGCTGCGATCGCTCCGTTAGTTTTTATCTGGTTTGCTCTTGCCAGCAATCACCCATTGAGCAATTTTCCCATCGGTTGGGATTTGTCCTGGTTCACCACCGCAGATTATTACTATTCCAATATCGCTACATGGGCGAATCCGGACAATCCCGACTGGGGGCGCATCAATGGATTTATTCCGCGCCTGCTGGGCACACGGCCACAGTTTTTCCTCACCTTGCTGGGTATTTTTTTGCTCGCCCTTCCTTTTATATCGGGAAGCCGTATCAGCAAATCGCGCGTGCGTTTAATTCCCGTGCTTGCCATCACGCTGGCTTTGCTACTGCTGCCCACTTTCTTGTTTGGAAATATGTACACTTTCCAGCGCTTCACCTACTTGTTCATGCCGTTATATCTCATCATGTTCGACACACCGACTACTTCAGGCCGGACTCAACGCTACCTGCGTTTAGTAGCTCCGGTGATTGCGTTTGGCTGGATAATTTTCATGTCACTCCATGCCCTGCAATTCAATAAGGACATGGATGGTTTTGATGCTGTGCTGGCGAAGACAGAACCGGGGAAACGTACGCTCTCATTGGTTTTTGCGCGTGACGACAGTTACTCCATCGCGCCGGAATTTCTTCACTTCCCAGCCTGGTATGCAGCGCTTAAATCCGGTGTCACTGATCCCAGTTTTGCGGTCACTTTCGTACAGCCCGTTAGCTACAAACCGGAGCAAGTGCCCAAGGCGAAATTCGAAGGCTTTGAATGGAACCCGCAATGGTTCGATTGGCGAAAATTTGACGGCTATAAATACGATTATTTTATTGCTCATGCACCTAACGATATGGGCGCTTATTTATTCCGTTCCGCACCTTGCAAGATTGAGCTGGCAGCCCAAGAGGGGCAGTGGTGGCTATATCGTAAAGACCAGAATTGCGCCTTGGCGCCTGCTCTATAATGATAAGAAAAATGTGATTGGGATTTTTTGAAATGAAACGCGGATTACTATGAACGATAAATTCCTCCCCTTTTCCAAACCCACCATAGATGAGGCGACCATTGCTTCAGTGGTGGATACATTGCGTTCCGGATGGATCACCAGCGGCCCCAAGGTGTTGGAATTCGAGAAGCAACTCTCCGAATATTTCGGCGGACGTCCGGTACGCACTTTTAATTCCGGCACCTGCACGATGGAAATCGCACTGCGCATCGCAGGCATAGGCGCGGGCGACGAAGTCATCACCACGCCGATCTCGTGGGTCGCCACCGCGAATGTGATACTCGAAGTCGGTGCGACGCCGGTGTTTACCGACATCGATCCGGTCACGCGCAACATTGATCTGGACAAGGTCGAGGCGGCGATCACACCAAGAACCCGCGCAATTATTCCGGTGTATCTGGCGGGCAGGCCGGTGGATATGGACAGGCTGTATGCGATCGCGGCGAAGCACAAGCTGCGCGTAATCGAAGATGCCGCGCAGGCGATTGGTTCGACATGGAAAGGTAAGCCTATTGGTTCATTCGGCGATCTGGTGTCATTCAGTTTTCAGGCCAATAAAAACATCACTACTGCCGAGGGCGGTTGCCTGGTGCTGAACAACGCCGAGGAAGCCACGCTCGCGGAAAAATACCGGCTGCAAGGTGTCACGCGTAGCGGCTGGGATGGCATCGAAGTGGATGTGCTAGGCGGTAAATTCAACATGACCGACATTACTGCTGCGATCGGCCTTGGCCAGTTTGCAAAATTGAATGACATCACCGCTCAGCGTCGCAAACTGGCGCGGCATTATTTTGCGACGCTGGGCAAGGATTTCGAAAAACAGACCGGTGCGCAATTGCCGCCCGCTGAGTTTGAAAATACCAACTGGCATTTGTTCCAGGTCGTGCTGCCGGAGCGCATCACCCGCCCCGAGTTCATGGAAAAATTGAAAGCGCACAACATCGGCATCGGCTTCCACTACGCGCCCATCCATCTGTTCAAGCTCTATCGCGCGCGGGGATTCAAGGAAGGCATGTTCCCCGTCGCCGAGCGGGTTGGGCGACAAATTGTTTCATTGCCGATGTTCTATGCGATGAACGAGGCAGATGTCGAGCGCAGCTGTGCGGCGATGCGCGAAGTGTTGGCGTAGCAGGTATTTGCAGCAGGGTTGTATGGGATGTGTATAATATCGTTACATCATACACATCCTAAAAAGGAAAAACTATGCGTACCAATATCGTGATTGATGACGACTTGATGAAGCGGGCATCAAACTTGTCCGGCCTGTCAACAAAACGAGGCAATGCGTCCTGTTGACAGAGGCACATACGCCGAGGATACTTAAAACTGTGTAGTTGAATTTTCTGTACTTTGATTTTATGCCAAATCTTTCGAACTTTATGCCGAACCTATCGACCCCATTGCAGCGCGGGGGGGCAGGTCTTGGCCTGCGCGGTGTTGCGCGCATCCTGTTGGTAAGCTGGCTATTTACCTTGGCCGTTTGTTTTTACAGCGACTTCCACCACACGGCGACGGAGGTGATCAAGGATACCCCTGTTGCATACGCCCATACAGGCACCACAAATGACCGCGATGCGCCGCACGAGGACGCCTGTTGCACCGTACTTGAAAATCTGTCGGCCTTCTCGCATGCAAACAACTTCCAGATAACACTGCATAATCTTGTTTATATATTGCTGTCCGGAATTATCGTTCTTCAAGCCGTTCTTCTTGCCCCGTTAAAAACCCTCTTCATTGCCACCGATCCTCCCGGTAAGTCCACTCACGTTTTAATCGCCAACTCCCTCTGGCCCAACGCCCCACCCCGCTGATCCGTCCTGCCTTGTTCGGACTGGGT
The DNA here is from genome assembly GCA_025362155.1 of Gallionella sp. Taxonomy (GTDB): domain Bacteria; phylum Pseudomonadota; class Gammaproteobacteria; order Burkholderiales; family Gallionellaceae; genus Gallionella. Next base: position 16,387 of record JANYHX010000084.1, read on the forward strand.
AGTATTGTTTTGGGGCACCTTTAAGCTTTTTCATTTTTCCTCAGACTGTATTCCCAGCTCGCCTGCTGTTCGTGTCGAGTTAGTTTTTTGGGGATGCCTTTTATGCCATTACTTTGGTTCAAGCGCACGTCGTGGCGCCAGCTCACTATTTTTATCGGTATTGCCTTGTTGTGCGGGCACAACCAGATCGCCAACGCCGCAGGCATGACACTGCCACAAGCAATCGATATCGCTGTTCAAAGCAATAAGGATCTGCAAGCGGTGCGCTATAGCGTGGAACAAGCGCGCGCGCGTTTGCTGCAATCAGGCGTAGCGCCCAATCCACGGCTGGATATTACCGCGAAGAATGATCGCTTTTTTAAAAACGAGGGCGAGTATGTTGCCGGTATTGGCATCAGCCAGCAATTTTCTGTAGCGGGCCGTATTGGCCAGCAAAAAGAAGTCGCGCGCGTGGATGTGGCCTTGGCTTTGAGTGAGATCAAGCAGGCCGAACTCAAGCTGGCAGGCGAAGTGGCGTCCCGGTTTTATAGCGTGCTGGCGCTGAACCGGCAGATTGAGACGCGCGAACGTTTGATCGATGTCGATCAAAAATTGCTACTGGGGACACGTAACCGTTTCAAGGCTGCCGAAGTTTCCGAGCTGGACGTCAACACAGCTCAACTTGAATTACAGCGTCTGACTCAGGAACGTGCGTTATTACTGAGTCAACGGATAACCCAGCTGGGTCAGTTGAATCAACTTCTCGGGAGGTCTGCAACAGAAATCCTGGAGTTGGATGATGCGTTGCCGACCAACGACCCATTGCCGAGTTTGGCCGACCAGCAACGCCAGGCATTGTCATTACGACCTGAACTGCGCTTTGCTGTGCTAAACGCAGATCGCGCTCAGGCTAACCAGGCATTGGCGCGTGCGCAACGCTGGGAAGACTGGACTGTGGGCGTGGGGCTGGAACAAGGCCATCAGGTAATTGACGGGGCTCCGCCTCAGGGAACCGGCCGTACCTTGGGATTGAGCCTGTCAATTCCATTGCCATTGCGAAATAAAAATCAAGGGAACATTGCTGAATCGGCAGTTATCGGAACACAAGCGTACGCGCGTATTGAAGCGCTCAAGCTCAATATCAGCAACGAGGTGACCGGCGCTTACGCGGAAACGGAACGTTTGCAGCAGGTGCTATCGGACTATCAACGCAATAATTTGGAGTTAAGCGAACGCAACGTGCGCCTGGTCCAGCAGGGGTACAGCCAGGGATTGGTTCCTATCAGTGACGTCGTTCTGATACAGCGCCAACAAGGCGAATTGAATATTGCCTATTTGAATACGCTGGAACTATACCTGCAGGCATTGGCGAGATTACATATCGCTACCGGGGATTATGCCGGATATGTGCCCGAGCAAAAGTCACCCTAACTGCCAATCATTCTTAAGGAAATAATATGCGAAATATTTTGAAACCACGGTTGAGCGCTCAGCTGCCAAGGCGGTTGCGTAGCCTGTTTTTCCTCGCGCTATTTGTAGCGCCCGGCGCATTGCCTTCTGCCTTTGCGCATGGAGAGCAGATCGAAGTGGGCGGCGGAGCGCGCGGTCCGGTGCAATTGAGCGCAGCACAGCAGAAGGCGATTGCCTTGCAGTTGGCGACTGCCAGCCGCCGTCCGCTCTCCACGGAGCTGAATCTGAACGGCGAGGTACAGTTGTTACCTGATCGCCAGGCCGATGTCAGCCTGCGCATCAGCGGACAGATCAAGGAACTGTACGCAAATTTGGGCGACAAGGTTCGGGTCGGCCAGCGTTTAGTGCGGGTGCAATCCCGCCTGGTAGGTGATCCGCCGCCCAGCGTGACCATTAGCGCACCTATGAGTGGTGTAATCGACGCCCGCACTGTAGTCGTTGGCCAAACGGTGGAACCCAATACGGTGTTGTTCCATATCAGCGATCGTTCGCAGCTTGTGGTTGTCGCACGAGTGTACGAAGAAGATATCGGCAAGATCAAGGTAGGGCAGAAAGCCCGTGTCCGGGTACTGAGCGATACCAAGCAGGTGTACACCGGCAAGGTCACCTTGATTGATCCCAATCTGGACCCGTTGAACCGTACCGTGAAGGTATGGATACAGTTGACTAATCCGCAGGGCTTGCTCAAACCCAACATGTTTGCTCGTGCCAGCGTTATTTTGCGGCGCAATGAAGCGGCACTGACCATACCCAACGGTGCCATTATCGAAGCCAATGGCGAAAAATTCGTGTTTGTTCGCGATGGAGAAAAATATAACCGTGTGGAAGTAAGTGTTGGTGCAAAAGATGACGAATACAGCGAAATCACCGAAGGCCTGGTGCCGGATGATGAGGTCGTGACGCAGGGTAATCGCCAAGTCTATACGATGTGGCTTACCGG
>JANYHX010000090.1 GCA_025362155.1 Gallionella sp.
ATGGTGGATGCGCCGATTTTTCATGTGAACGCGGATGCTCCCGACGCGGCATTGCTGATTACTGAAATCGCGCTGGATTACCGCATGCGCTTTCATAAGGACGTGGTGATTGACTTGGTGTGCTTCCGCAAATTGGGACACAACGAACAGGATGAACCGCTGGTCACCCAGCCTTTCATGTATCGCTTTATACGCCAGCATCCCGGCACGCGCGCCATGTATGCGCAGCGCCTGGCGGGCGAAGGGGTGTTGCCGGCTGAAGAGGCGGAAGCAATGATTGTCGAATACCGCCGCGCGATGGACGAGGGGCGCAACTCCATACAGCCCGCGCTGGAAATGAATGCCAAAAAGCCCAGCGCCCGCAAAGTGAGTACCAGCAATATGGCTACTGACTGGGCAGCGTTTCAGCAGGGCACACCGTGGAATGCAGCGGTGAATACTGCCGTGCCGCTGCAACGCCTGCAGCAGCTTGCTGTGCCGCTGACTACCGTGCCGGAAAATTTCACGCTGCATTCACGGGTGCAAAAAATCATTGATGATCGCAGCGCCATGGCGCGCGGCGAATTGCCGCTGGATTGGGGGATGGCAGAAAATCTCGCTTATGCCACCTTGCTGACCGAAGGTTATCCGATTCGCCTGTCCGGCCAGGACACTCGCCGCGGAACTTTTTTTCACCGCCACGCAACCTGGCACGATCAGAATCGCGTGGAATGGCACGAAGGGGTATATACGCCGCTGCAACATCTGGCCGCTGACCAAGCCAATTTCGTGGTGATCGATTCACTGCTCTCCGAAGAAGCGGTGTTGGGCTTTGAATATGGCTACGCCACTGCAGAGCCGGATTCACTGGTGCTATGGGAAGCCCAGTTCGGTGACTTCGCCAACGGCGCGCAAGTGGTGATAGACCAGTTCATCGCCTCTGGCGAAGTGAAGTGGGGCAGGTTGTGCGGGCTGGTGATGTTGCTGCCGCATGGCTACGAGGGCCAAGGAGCCGAGCATTCCTCGGGACGCATCGAACGCTATCTGCAATTATGCGCCGACTACAATATTCAGGTTTGCATCCCCTCCACGTCGGCACAGATGTTCCACCTGCTGCGCCGTCAGATGTTGCGAGCCATGCGCAAACCGCTGATCATATTTACACCCAAGAGCTTGTTGCGTAGCAAAGATGCTTCTTCGCCACTGTCTGAATTTACCGAGGGAAGGTTTCAGCCGGTGATGGCGGAAGTGGATCCGCTAAACACCGATAAAGTGCGGCGCATCATTGTGTGCAGTGGCAAAATATATTACGAATTACTGGCAGCCCGCCGTGTTAAAGGCTTTGAGGATATGGCTATCATCCGCATGGAGCAGCTTTATCCATTCCCGCATGATGATCTGACTGCGCAGATCGCCGCTTACCCCAACGCCAACGAGTTGGTGTGGTGTCAGGAAGAACCGGGCAACCAAGGCGCGTGGCATCGCATCCAGCATTATCTGGCGCGCCATTTACGCAAAGGCATGCGCCTTGATTATGCGCTGCGCCCCTCATCCGCTGCGCCTGCCGCTGGTTATCTGGCAGTGCATCAGGAACAACAAAAGGCAGTGATAGCCGCCGCCTTCCGCGACGATCTCGACAATAAACCTAATCCGGGAGCATCACATCATGAGCAGCATTGAAAATAATTTGGTTGAAGTCAAAGTGCCGCAACTTTCAGAATCAGTAACCGAAGCGACGCTGCTGACCTGGCACAAGCAAATTGGCGAGGCAGTGAGCGAAGGGGAAAACCTGATCGACATCGAGACCGACAAGGTAGTGTTGGAATTGCCTGCTTCCAAGAGCGGCGTGCTGACTAAAATTATCAAGGGCGATGGCGAAAAGGTAGCCAGCAATGAGCTGATTGCGCAGATCGATACCAACGCGGTTGCGCAAAATTCTCCCTCTTCGAAAGAGGACGCGGGGAAAAGTCCGCCCGCCGTGCCGCCCTCAGTACGCAAACTGGCGCGCGAAAATGAGGTCGACGCCAGCAACTTGCAAGGCAGTGGACGCGGCGGTCGCGTGACCAAAGAGGACGTGTTGAGTGCAACACAACAAGTCAAACCCTCTCCCTCCCCCTCTCCCTTGATGGGAGAGGGGGAGGGAGAGGGTGGACAAGCCATACCCACTGTCGCGCCTTCCGGCAACCGCCCCGAGCAACGCGTGGCGATGACGCGCATACGCCAGCGTATCGCCGAGCGGCTGCTGCAATCGCAACAGAACGCCGCGATCCTGACCACCTTCAACGAAGTCAACATGCAGCCGGTGATTGATTTGCGCAACCGCTACAAAGATACGTTTGAAAAAAAGTTCGGCATCAAGCTCGGCTTCTCTTCGTTCTTCGTCAAAGCGGCAGTGCTGGCCTTGCAGAAGTTTCCCATCGTCAACGCCTCGGTAGACGGCACCGACATCATCTACCACGGCTACTTCGACATCGGCGTAGCCATCGGCAGCGAGCGCGGCTTGGTTGTGCCCATTATCCGCGATGCAGATAAATTATCCTTTGCCGACATCGAAAAGCAGATCGCCGATTTCGGCGCGCGCGCCAAGGAAGGCAAACTGACCATGGAAGAACTCACTGGCGGCACGTTCACTGTTTCCAACGGCGGCGTATTCGGCTCGATGCTTTCCACACCTATCATCAATCCGCCGCAAGCCGCCATCTTAGGCATTCATGCTACAAAGGACAGGCCGGTGGCGGAGAATGGGCAAGTGGTGATACGCCCGATGAATTATCTGGCGGTGTCTTACGATCATCGCATTATTGATGGACGTGAAGCGGTGCAATTCTTGTCTACGATCAAGGAAGCACTGGAGTTTCCGGGGAGAGTGTTGCTGGATTTGTAATTGGGTTCCGTTCGTGTTGAGTAGGCCGAGAGGCCGTATCGAAACATAAATAGTGTGTAGGTTGGGTTAGCGCGCAGCGCGTAACCCAACATCAAATAAGTCAACTTCGTCGGGGGTTGCCCGGCAGCAAGCTACTTTCTTTTGCTTCGCCAAAATAAAGTAGCCAAAGAAAAGGCGACCCCGGTTTGCCGCCGCTGCGCGGTACCCTCGATCAGCCGCAAGCAAGCGGGGCTGCGCAACTCGACCTGGCGGGGCGCACACCCCGCGCCCCACTGCGGGACTCGAACAGTGCTCGCCTAAACCTCCGCCTGCTTGCGGCTGATCGAGGCGGCGCACAGGGGAGTAAAGGTAGAAAACCAAAACCTAAAACCGGGTGGGCAACAAGTTGCCCACCATACTGAAGTAGATGGGCCAAACAATTCGGCTACGGTAAATTGGAGTTTATAAGAATCGATGGATATTGCGAAGCAAATTTTTGGAATAATCCAACGCGAGCCAGAATACTTTGCATGGGTTTTTGCTTTAGTTAATGTTCTTTGGGGGTTTTTTGTTTACTTTCATCAGAAGCGTCATTCCAAGGAAATAGAAGCGCTCAAGCAAACTTTGAATCTCGATCTCGAGAGAAGGCGCAAAGTTTTTGAAATGAAGGCTACACAATATGAAACCTATTTCAACAACATCGACGCTTTTCAAAGAAAACATCAGAACGACTACCAGGAAATTTTTGTTCCAATATTTAACGAGTACATCCGTCGCTCGCTTGAGGCAAATAAAGGTAGTAATACATCAGTTTCAACAAGTGCGACTACGTGGTTCTCACAAGAGATTCAAAAAATAACGCTTGATGGCTTTCAGGAGCGGCAGGCGTTAGAGCTGCAAACAAATAGCTTAAAACTTACTGCAAGCGATGAAGTTGCCGTCTTGTTGGATGAGTTAAAGCAGTTGTACAACCAGATTTTTCGATTATCTGGTGAGCACATGAACCGATTGGTGGAAATCACAGTTAACAAGGATCAAAATGCATTCGATCAAATGCGATCGGAACTTGCTGAATTGGGTGGAAGAATAAAGACAAAGTCGCAAAACTTGCGCGAAGAAATGCGTAAAGACTTACAGAAAATTTAGCCCGCGTAGGGCGCAATCATTATTGCGCTGCATGAACACATCTGTTTTGGTGTGAAGCAGTTTTAACAAGGGAGAGAATCATGAAGAGGCTTATAGTATTGGTTATCCTGCTAATAATGAGCGGATTAGCAATTGCGGGAGATTGGAAATATACAGAGCACGAAGATGAGATGCGCGGGATAAAGGAAATTACGGCAACCCTTACAAGTGAAAATGCAGCGAATTTTCAATTCCCATATAACGGTGGATCCTATCTTACGGTTGCGTTAATTAAAGCACCTGGTGTTGATGGTCGTAGTGTTTGCGGTTATCAGCAATGCACAGTAACTGCGCTTAGTATTTTTAAGGGACAATTCGAATGTTTGCACATGGTTGAGCAGGTTACCGAACAAGATGTTTGCTATATTTCTGTCAAGTTTGACGATGGTCCAATTGAAGAATATGTTATTAAGAGCGCTTTCCCAGACTCTATCGGCTTGCGTCATGATGCCAATATTAAATTTCTG
>JANYHX010000107.1 GCA_025362155.1 Gallionella sp.
TTGAATGTACTTGGTTACGCAACACACTCCCCCACTGATGGTTTGGCCCCCTACCGATTTGAGCGTCGCGAGCCGCGTGCAGACGATGTGGTGATCGAAATCCTTTATTGCGGGGTATGCCATTCTGATTTACATCAAGCCCGCAACGACTGGGCTAACAGCATTTACCCCATGGTACCCGGCCACGAAATCATTGGTCGCGTCCTGAGCGTCGGTCCATCTGTCACCCGCTTCAAACCGGACGATCACGTCGGTGTCGGCTGCATGGTCGATTCCTGCCAGCATTGCGAGCCTTGCCGACATGGGCTGGAACAGTATTGCGACGAGTTCCCGACCGTGACCTACAACGGAATCGACCGGCGCGACCACATGCCTACCTATGGCGGGTATTCCGAGAAGATCGTCGTATCGGACAAATTCGTACTAAAGGTTCCTGACGGATTGGATTCAGCAGGCGCCGCGCCTTTATTGTGTGCAGGTATCACGACCTGGTCGCCGCTGCGCCACTGGAAAGTTGGTAAGGGCAGCAAAGTGGCGGTCGTCGGTCTGGGAGGCCTCGGCCATATGGCGCTGAAACTCGCCAAGGCCTTGGGCGCTGAAGTCACACTGATTACCCGCTCGCCGGGCAAGGAAAAGGACGCACGCCGTCTGGGTGCAGACAGCATCGTGCTCTCCACGGATGAAGCGCAAATGGGAACGGTCAAGGGGCGTTTCGATCTGATTATTGACACCGTTCCTTATATCCACGACATCAATCCGTATTTGCCGACGCTTGCGATCGACGGAACGCTGGTTCTGGTCGGGTATCTCGGTGGCTTGGAGCCCCAGCTGAACACGATTCCGATGATCATGGGACGCAAGTCTGTCGCTGGCTCACTCATCGGCGGCATCGCCGAAACACAAGAGATGCTCGATTTCTGCGGCGAACATGGCATAACTTCCGATATCGAAGTAATCAGGATTCAGGATATTAACGAAGCGTATGAACGCATGCTGAAGAGCAATGTGAAATATCGATTCGTGATCGACATGGCGTCGCTAAAGGCCTGAGAGCGGACATTCCGGCAAGCTGAACCGACAGCCATTTCGCAAATCGCAGCAGTCCGTTAAGCCCAATGGCGGTCAGGCTCCTAAACTAAAGCGGACGTTATATAGTAAATTCCACTAGCATCTGTATGCCCGTTTTGTGGTTAATTGGCCAGTCGGCCACTTTGTGCCAGAAGCAGCACGTCAACTTGATATTTCATTTGATTCACTACAGGAAGCACTGATGAGAAAATTTTTCCACATCGTCGTTAGTCTCTTTGATGAAAGCATGTAAAAGTCTCTTGTTTTCCTCCATGCTTCTGCTTGGTGGCTGTACCGTGTGGCCTGAGACCCCTTACTTCCCGACAGCAGATACCGGATACTCACACTGCGGTACTAATTGGATATTCAATAATCCAAACGTCGCAGTAGAAATGGAAGTATTTGCGAGAGAACAACTTGAGTTATTCATGTGGTTTAATCCTTTTTCTGATCCTAATAAAATGAATGCGGATGTCTCCGCTAACCTTCAAGATATTCAACTAAAATCTAGTGCCCAGACATACAGCCCACAGGTGATACAGAAAAGGGTCTACAAATCCTGCAGCCCGTCGTGCAATCCGGAGGTGGAAATCAGTTCTGGCAGATCAAGCTTAAATACTGGTCTTTATGTGGCTTTGTTTCCTAAAGAGATTGAAAAACTTGAAACGTTTACCGTCATCCTCCCGCCTCTTCTCATACAAGGAACACAGGTGAACCTTGCCCCGATCACGTTCACAAAAACATTTAAACTAGTTTTTTGCCACTAATTTTTTCTGAATGAAAATTACAAGGGCTGCTTTGGGGCGGCAAATATGGCAACATGAAGAAGTATGACGAATTGACCAATTTGTATTACGCCATGGCTTGGACGTACAACGGACTTAATGATCACAATAATTCGTGTAAGTACTTCAATAAAGCCTTAGCTACTTATGCGGAAAACATTCGGCTCAATCCATCTGTCAGGCTATTCTCGCCAGGTTTAAATTCTTTTCCAGAGGAGGTCGCATACTATGACCGTTTTGTGCCAAAACTGGATATTCACAAGTGTCCTACAATTGGGGATAAATGGTGATGAGTAATCTGTTAAGTTAAGTCATGGAACTTATTATTCGCCTGTTTTTTGGGATTCCTTTACTAATATCAGCTCTTGTTGGCATTGGTGTCTTTGTCATAATGAAAATGCTGACAACAGCAAATGTTCTGAAAGCAACAGTGTTTTGATTTCTGTTTCTATCGTTATTGGTTTGGCAGCAGGTATATACGCATTATCCCTATCACTTTTTGTAAACAATCAAGAAAAAATTGCCTTAGCTATTCTATATAAAGACGATGTTCTTTCTGGTCAAATGCTTAAGCCACACCCATCTCCAGCGCTAACAGGTGCTTTGAATGGTAAATTTCCACCTGGTACAAATGCTGAGAATCTAAAGAGCTTTGTTGCAGACCTCGGAGGTAATTGCCATCAAGGCCAACTGGGACAGTCTTTGACTTGCAGGATCGATGAATTCACCACAATTTGCATTTTTCATTCAATAACGATTACTGCCCAGATGAATAACTCGAACCAAATCGAAGGAATTGAAGCAACTAGAATGTTCGATGCTTGTTAAGCCTAACAATCCTTAAATAGATTTGAATATCCACTTTGTGTGGCGGGCTGCGCATGACGACCTGCTGCTTTTGGGCAAGTAATACTGACGAGGAAGCATGGTCGCAGTTAGCGAATAATAAAGATTTTCCTTTTGGTAGATACGCTGCCATTTGCACTGCAATATAGTACGCCAGTTCGCATGGGAGCCGACTATCTTAAACTCTTGCAGGTGAGCCAAGACCACTTCTTTAACAAACTGAACCATAATAATCTCACTTGGGCCGATGATACGAAAATAGCACTGGCCTTCAAATGGAATGGCATCAGAATGATTGAGGCTTTGGGGGATAACATCCCAAATGGTTGCCAAAAGCTCGACAAAGGCTTTAATTGCGGTGGACGGAAGTGGCTATACAAACACACAGACGCTCCGTGAATTATGGGCGTTGCCTGACCCAGATGAGTCGAGAACAGCACACCGCTATCGCTAATACCTTGCCATACAATCATTCACCAAGTTTTGCAATGTGTCGAAAGTGCCCCTCGAAAATTTCGGAAGCAGACATTCAAACAGGCAGTACCGACAGCCTTTTTAGGAAATCGCTAGATCCGGTATGGCCGAGAAGCGGTATTTCACTGTAAGCATCATTGCGAGCCGGTATGTGTCGTTAGCGGTAGTTCGTTATTTCTATAGTAATCGTTGATCTCTGTGCCGTGATGAGATCAATAGTGCCCTGCTCTATTTATTCTCACCCCCATCCGCCTCTCCTCTTTACAGCTCAATACTATTCGCCCGGTTATACAATTCCTGCCAAATCCCCGCTGGCGGGTGATCGAAGATGACCGTTTCGTCGAAGGGCATTACATACCAGCTGCCCAGCTTGATTTCGTATTCCAGTTGCCCGGGCGCCCATGAAGCCAGACCATGCATCACGCGCAAATCCTTTTTCGGGCTCTTTCCGTTAAGCAGTTCGCCCAGCGTCGGTATGTCATAGGCTAGATAAATGTCGCTGGAAATCGTCAGCGCCCCTTTCACGGCCGCTCCACCGCGAACCAGATAGGAAATTTGTTTGGGATAGGCAGGGCCGCCATAAAACAGGCTGAGCTCTTTGGCTGCAGAAGAATCGGGAAATAACTGCTCAAGCTTGATGTCTTCCGAACGATTGACGATGACGCCTATGGGGCCGGATTTGCCATGTGTGGTGACCACCAGAACCGTTTTGCGGAATCTTGGATCGGGCATTTGTTTGCCTGCAATCAGCATAAAACTAGCCCCGGGTGTTTTCGGCATTTGTCCGAGCTGGTCGGCATACAGCCACGTAGGCCAGTTGCCAACCAGCAGTGCGCCGAAAAATAAAAGAAAACGGAACTGAGTCAGCATTGTTTGATTTCTATCCAATATCCTTCGCTCCATTTCGCTCTCCATTCTCCGCTCCTATTTGGCCTGTCACGCGTTAAAATGCTACCACTGTTTCAGGGCGAAGCGGCTGAATTTGGAAATGATGCCTTGAATTGACTCTTCATCCTTACAGCAATCACTCCAGCTTAATCATCCATGACATCACCTTCAGCCCGCCAGATACTCCATGATGTTTTCGGCTATGCCGCTTTTCGCGGAGAGCAGCAGGCGATAGTCGAACATGTGGTTGCGGGAGGCGATGCGCTGGTGTTGATGCCGACGGGTGGGGGCAAATCGCTGTGCTATCAGATTCCCGCGCTGCTTCGTCCCGGTGTAGGCATCGTGGTGTCGCCGCTGATCGCGCTGATGCAGGATCAGGTGGAGGCGCTGCTGTTGCTGGGTATCAAGGCGGCTTTCCTTAACTCGAGCATCACTTCTGAGGCAGCGCGCGTTGTACAAAATCGCTTGCTGCGGGGTGAGCTGGATTTGCTTTATGTTGCGCCGGAACGATTGTTGATGCCGAGTTTCCTGGCGCTGCTCGAACAGATGCATGGCAACACACTCTCCCCCTCCCTCAATCCCTCCCCCGATGGGAGAGGGAAGCTATGCCCTTCTCCCTCTGGGGGAGAGCTTGCGAGGGTGCAGAGGGAGGGGGGAAACCTTGGCATCGCGCTGTTCGCCATCGATGAGGCGCATTGCGTGTCGCAATGGGGCCACGATTTCCGCCCTGAATACCGCGCGCTGACGGTGTTGCACGAGCGTTTCCCCAACGTGCCGCGCATCGCGCTCACCGCGACCGCCGATACGCCAACGCGTGGTGAGATTGTCGAACGTCTGGCGCTAGAGCAAGCGCGCCAGTTCGTCTCCAGCTTTGACCGCGTCAATATCCGCTATCGAGTCACGCAGAAGAATAATGCTCGCCAACAATTGCAATCCTTTTTGGACAGCGAACATGCCAACGATGCGGGCATCGTGTATTGCCTGTCGCGCAAGAAGGTCGAGGAAACCGCAGCATGGCTGAAAGACAAGGGATGGGATGCCCTGCCCTATCACGCCGGATTGGATGCGTCGACGCGCAGTAAAAACCAGAGTCGTTTTCTGCGCGAAGAAGGCGTGGTAATGGTGGCGACCGTGGCCTTCGGCATGGGCATAGACAAACCCAACGTGCGCTTCGTCGCGCATCTCGATTTACCCAAAAGCATGGAAGGCTATTATCAGGAAACCGGCCGCGCCGGGCGTGACGGCCTGCCCGCCAACGCCTGGCTGGCCTATGGTCTGGGCGATGTGGTCTCAATGAGGCAAATGATAGATAACGGCGAAGCGCCAGAAGAACGCAAACGTCTGGAACGGCAAAAACTGGATGCGCTGCTCGGTTACTGCGAATCCACCACTTGCCGCCATCAAACCGTGCTGCGCTATTTCGGCGAAGAGCATCCGGGCAACTGCGGCGCATGCGACAACTGTCTGGAGCCGGTGGACACCTGGGATGCGACACAGGCCGCACAAATGGCGCTATCGTGCGTATACCGCACCGGACAACGCTTCGGCGCAGGGCACTTGAGCGATGTACTGATCGGCAAGGCAACTGAACGGGTCGAAAAATTCAATCACCACACCCTCTCCACCTTCGGCATCGGCAAGGAATTGAACACCACACAATGGAGCAGCGTGTACCGGCAACTGGTAGCAAGCGGAATATTGGAAGCAGATAGCGAAGCTTACGGCGGATTGAAACTCAGCGCGGCCGCACGCCCGATATTGCGCGGCGAACAGTCGGTATGGCTGCGTCGCGATGCCGACCCCGCGATTCACAAAGCCAAGCGCAAAGCTGAACGCACCGAACGTACTGCCAAGGCCAGAGAACCCTTTGCCGGAGCAAATGATGATCCCCTATGGCTCGCCCTTAAAGCCAAACGTCTGGCCCTCGCCCGCGAACAAGGTGTGCCTCCCTACGTTATTTTCCACGACAGCACCCTGCTCGAAATCCTCAATCAGCGCCCTGCTACGCTGGACCAAATGGCGCAAGTCAGCGGTGTTGGTCAGGCCAAGCTGGCGCGCTATGCCGATGAGTTTTTGAATGTACTACAGGAGTTCGTTACCTAGCTGCCACCCCGGAAGGCTCACATCTGCAAACAAAATTAATTCCTCAATGTTTGCCTCCGCACCGAACTTTGTCGACATAGCGAGTAATTTTTTTACTCATTTTTGCTTTTATTAAGGAGAAAAAAGATGAAAACAAATTTTGGTAAGACACTATTCCGTAAGCTATGTGGCGTAGGAGTTGTGAGCGGATTCTTGATTGGGACCGCAGTTGCCGGCTCGGCTCCTGACCCTACAGAGCCATGGACTCCCCCGCATAGCCACACGGTAGGGAGCGCCCTCAACTCAGTCAGTGATAACGCAATAACTGGCAAGGTAAAAAGCAAACTGAAAAAGAAGAAAGTTTGAAAAATTCCAATATTAATGTCAGTACCAGTGATGGTGTAGTTTCACTGTATGGATCAGTAAATGACGTTCAGTCCAAATCATTGGCCGAGTCAATCGTCAACTCCATTGAGGGAGTGAAGAGTATCCATAATGGATTGGAAACCTCTTCCGAAAACGGGGCTTCCCGACCAACGGGGCCTAAAGGCCCGCAAGCGCCTGCTGGTAATCGTGCGAAATAGGATAGCTTTTGAAACAATGCCGATTAGACTGGGAATTTAGATACAGGAGCTTATCGAGAAACTGGGTAGTTTGACCTTAGTTGGCCACTACTTTTAAGTAAATCTCACGATAGGCCTCTGCACTTTTTTCCCAGCTGAAATTTTTCGCCATGCAGTTTTGACACAGCACTTCCCATTTACCGCTTTGGTGATAGAGGCTGACCGCGCGTGCTATGGTGGCGTATAAATTTTCTACGGTCATACCGTTGAAGACAAAGCCGCTGGCCATTCCATCCTTGAGTGTTGCAGCGGTGCAATCCACTACTGAATCCACCAGCCCGCCAGTGGCATGGACAATGGGCGGCGTGCCATAGCGCTGACTGTACATCTGGTTCAGCCCGCAGGGTTCGAAGCGCGACGGCATGACGAACATATCCGCGCCGGCTTCGATTTGATGCGAAAGACCTTCATCGAAACCAATTACCACAGCAATTTTGCCGGGATAACTTTCTGCCAAATTGCGTGCGGCATTCTGCATTGG
>JANYHX010000116.1 GCA_025362155.1 Gallionella sp.
CGACTTTGCGCGGGCACATGGCATCAGCTATCCGGTAATAATGGGTAACCGCAAGATCACTGCGCAAATCGGCGCGGTAGATGTTTTGCCGGTCAGCTATTTGTATAACCCCAAAGGCGAGCAGGTGAGCTATCAGGCAGGGGAAGTGACACGAGCCAGTGTTGAGGCTTATATAGCTAAAACATTGAAGTGAATTAATTATTCCATACGGTAGGGTGTAATGGTGACAATAAAACAAAAAATATGGAGTATCCCGCTCATCACGATTTTGATTTTCTCCATCGGCATAGCATTTGTATATAAATCCTCTTCCTATACCTATGGTTTGCTGCAGCGCACCGAAGTTGTTCATTATCCCTATTTGCACCAAATTCAAACTCTTTCAATCGAACTTACAGATATTCAGGAGGCCTTTCTGGATGCGCTTGATGCTAACAGGGAGACGGGAATTATCCGCGCCCGCAGTAATGCGGTGGAGTTTCGCAAGATGGCACTCGATATGGCGAATATGGATGGAAAAAAAGAAATTTCTGAGGAAATCCTGAAACAGTTTAATGACTATCTTACTGTCGCAGACAACGCCGCCTCTGTCCTGATAGGCGTCAAAAAAGGAGATGGGGTGGTGGGAACGGGTCAAATGATCGTGGCGTTGAATAAATTGACCCAAACTTTGCATAGAGAACATCTTGCTGCCACCTTGGCATTCGAACAAAGCCTGAATGAAAGCAAAAGCAATGTGCAGAAAATGCTGTGGGTCAGCCTGCTGAGCGTATTTTTTGTTTTACTGGGATTGGTCTTCGTGTCCTATCGACTGATCTCTTCGATTCTGGGCAGCCTGGAACATTTGCGCACCGGTGTCAGCAAAGTTGCGCAAGGCGATTTCGCTACCCGCATCCCCGAACGGGGAAAAGACGAGCTGACGCTGGTCATACAAAGTTTCAACCGCATGAGCGATGAACTGCAAGTCGCCATTGAAAAGCGCATCCGCTATCAAGAAGAACTCGAAACATTAAACGTGGAATTGGAAAATCGCGTTTTTAGCCGAACTGCCGAGCTTGTCGTAGCTCTGCAAGAAGCCCAAAAAGCCAATGCGGCGGTCGCTTATATGGCAGACCATGACAACCTGACCGGATTGTTGAGTCGGCGCAGGTTTCAGGAGGAATTTGAGCGCTGGGGAAAATATGCATTGCGCTATGAGCGGCCGATGACATTGATGTTTATTGATCTGGATAAATTTAAAACCATTAATGATACTTACGGGCATTTGGGCGGCGATAAATATCTGGTCGAAGTTGCCGAGATACTCAAAAAAACATTGCGTTCAACCGATTATATCGGCCGCTGGGGTGGCGACGAATTTGCCGCACTGCTTCCGGAAACAAATGCAGCCGCTGCGTGTGAAGTTGCCGCCAAACTTATCCGGGTGCTGGGCACTACACCTATTGCTATTGCCGATCAATCCTTGTTTGCGTCTGCAAGCTTCGGCATAGCAGTGTTGCCGGAGCATACCCTGGATGTCAACGAATTAACTGGATTTGCCGATGCCGCCATGTACGAGGCCAAAGAGGCCGGACGTGGGTGCTTCAGCCTGTATTCAGCTTCTGCCCAGGAAGTTCAATACCTGAGTGAACATACGCACTGGGCAGGACGCATCCGGCGCGCCTTGGAAACTGATCAATTCGTGCTGTTTTATCAACCATTGCTTAATCTGGGGTCGGGAGAGGTGGGTGAATATGAGGCGTTGTTGCGTATGGAGGATCAGAATGGGGAATTCATCAGCCCCAACCTGTTCCTGCCTTCTGCGGAACGATTCGACTTGGGCATCGCCATTGATCGTATGGTGATTAAAAAGGTTGCGTACAAAATAGCCACACTAAAAACTCGTAAAAAGGCATTCAAACTATCGCTCAACCTTTCTACGCAGTCATTAAATGATTCCAGCATGATTGAATATCTTCGCAACATTATTCGGGAAGTGGATATAGACCCCGGGAATTTGTCGATCGAAGTATCCGAG
>JANYHX010000160.1 GCA_025362155.1 Gallionella sp.
AAGGCTGCATGATCAAAAAACTCCTCAAACGTGTATTCCGTAAAACTGCCAAAGTCAGATCGGTGGGGAATGCTCAGGTGATCCCGTTCAAATTACATGGCGTGGCACGCGACCAGATCAGTTTCGGTGCGTTGAAGGTCACCGACGGCTTGCAAGCGGCAGGGTATCAGGCTTATGTGGTGGGCGGCGCGGTGCGCGACCTGTTACTGGATCGCATTCCCAAGGATTTCGATATCACCACCGATGCCACCCCGGAAGAGGTGCGCAGTGTGTTTCGCCGCGCGCGCATCATCGGGCGGCGTTTTCGGCTGGTGCATGTGATGTTCGGCGAAGAAGTGGTGGAAGTGTCTACCTTCCGCCGCATGATCGAAGCCGAAGATGCGCAGACCGACGAACATGGCCGTCTGCTGCGCGACAATGAATTTGGTGATCAGGAACAGGATGCGGCGCGGCGTGATTTCACCGCCAATGCGCTATTTTACGATCCTACCACGCAAGAGATTCACGATTATCACGGCGGTTATGCCGACACGCGCAATCATCTGTTGCGCATCATTGGCGACCCATTGGTACGTTACCGCGAAGACCCGGTGCGCATGCTACGCGCAGTGCGTTTGTCGGCCAAGCTGGGAATCAAGCTGGATACGGCCACTGCCGCGCCTATCGCAGAAATGAAGGATTTGCTCGACAACGTGCCGCAGGCGCGCCTGCTCGATGAAGTATTGAAAATGCTGTTGTCCGGACACTCGTTGGAGTGCATCCAGAAGTTGCGCAAAATGAATCTGCATCATGGCTTGTTGCCGCTGCTGGATGTGATTCTGGAACAGCCGATGGGCGAGAAATTCATCATGTTGGCGTTGCGTAATACCGACGAGCGTCTGAGTCAGGACAAGACCGTTTCCCCGGCATTTTTGTTCGCGGCTTTGCTCTGGCATGAAGTGTTGGCGGCATGGAATCTGCGCGTTCAGCAAGGTATGCGCCCGGTGGGCGCAATGCACGAGGCGATGGACGAAGTGTTGGCCAGGCAAAAGGCGCAGCTCGCCATCCCACACCGTCAGGATGCGGTAATGAAAGAGATCTGGCTAATGCAGCAACGTTTCGAGCAGCGCGCCGGGCAACGGCCTTACCGCTTGCTGGAGCAACCACGCTTCCGCGCCGGATTTGATTTTTTGCTGCTGCGTTGCGCCAGCGGCGAAGTGGCTGACGAAGTCGGGTTGTGGTGGGATGAGTTTCAGGATGCCAGCACCGAGCGCCGCGTGGACATGTTGCAGCCGGAAGGCGCGGGCGACAAAAAGCGCCGCCGCCGCAAACCGCGCAAAAAATCCGAAATGCCCGCTGGGGATGAGCCAGCCCGAGATGAATCGGCACGGGATGAATCACCAGGGGATAAATCACCAAGGGAGCCGCCCGCTACGAGTGAGTCGGCAGCCTGATGCTTCACATTGCCTATATCGGGCTCGGCAGCAACCTGGAAGACCCGCGCAGCCAATTGCAGCACGCCTTCGTTGATCTTGCTGGACTGCCGGACACTCATTTAGTAAAACGTTCTTCGCTGTATCGCAGCGCGCCGCTGGGTAGTCCGGATCAGCCTGACTTATCAAGTCAGCCGGATTTCGTGAATGCGGTGGCGAAACTCGCGACGAATTTGACCCCGCAAGCCTTGCTACACGCGCTGTTGCACATAGAGCACGAACATGGCCGCAAGCGTACCTTCCGCAACGCGCCGCGCACGCTGGATCTGGATGTACTGCTGTATGACGATATGCAACTGCATGAGCATGGCCTGACCATCCCGCATCCACAAATACATTTGCGCGCCTTCGTGTTGCAGCCCTTGCTGGAAATCGCACCGGATATCGGCATACCCGGCCTGGGTCAGGCGCAACGGTTATTACAGGCTTGTCAGGGGCAGGTTTTGGAAAGGATGGCCGATGCTGTTTGACAAGTATCGTTATGTGGTCGTGGAAGGGCCGATAGGCGTGGGCAAGACCAGCCTTGCATCCCGCCTCGCGCAACACATCGGCGCCACGGCGCTGTTGGAAAGACCCGATGAGAATCCTTTTCTTGCGCGGTTCTATCAGGATCAGCCGCGCTATGCGCTGGCGACCCAACTGTTTTTTTTATTCCAGCGTGGCAGCGAAGTACGCGACTTGGCGCAATTGGATATGTTCCACCAGAGCACCGTGTCGGATTACCTGTTTGAAAAAGATCCATTGTTTGCACGGCTTAATTTGAGTGATGAAGAGTTCGTTCTGTATCAGCAAATCTATAGCAACCTGAGATTGCAAGCCCCCGTGCCGGACCTGGTGATTTATTTACAGGCCGCGCCGGAAACGTTGGTGGAGCGTGTGCAGCGCCGTGCCCAGCCCTACGAGAATGGCATCAGCGAAAATTATTTACTGCGCCTGGCACAAAGCTACAGCGATTTCTTCTATCATTACGACGCCGCACCGGTGTTGATGGTGAACAGCGAACACCTGAACTTTGTAGATGGCAATGAAGATTTCACCTTGCTGTTGAAGCGCATCGACGAAATGCGCGGGCCGCGCGGATTTTTTAGTAAAGGATGATGATGCGAACGACGCTGACTAAATTGCAAACCATGCGCAGCAGGGACGAAAAAATCGCCGTGCTGACTTGTTACGATGCCAGCTTCGCCACGCTGCTGGAAGCACAGGGTATAGACATACTGCTGGTCGGCGATTCGCTCGGCATGGTATTGCAGGGACACGAAACCACGCTGCCCGTTACGTTAAACGATATGGTTTACCACACCGCCTGTGTAGCGCGTGCTTCCAGGCAGGCGTTCATCGTCGCCGACATGCCATTCGGCACATTCCAGATCAGCCCGGAAAAAACGTTTGAACATGCCGCACAATTAATGGCGGCAGGCGCGCACATGGTCAAGCTGGAAGGCGGCAAACCTATGGTTGAGACCGTACGCTTCCTCACCGCACGCGGCATTCCGGTGTGCGGGCACATCGGCTTGACCCCCCAATCGGTACACCAGCTCGGCGGCTATCGCGTACAGGGAAAAGAATCTGCCGCTGCGCAAAAGTTGTTGGAAGATGCCGTGGCACTCGAACAAGCCGGTGCAGGCATGATCGTGCTGGAGACTATTCCTGCGTTGCTGGCTGCGGAGATCACCGCGCAATTGACCATTCCCACCATTGGCATCGGCGCGGGCGCGGCCTGTTCTGCCCAAGTGCTGGTGCTGCATGACATGCTAGATATCTATCCGGGTAAGAAGGCGCGCTTTGTGAAGAATTATATGCAGGGGGCAACATCCATAGCTGATGCGGTTGCGAGGTATGTGCGGGAGGTGAAGGATGGTTCCTTCCCTGCTGCTGAACATAGCTTCTGACAACCACTCCGTTCGTCCTGAGTGCCACGCATAGCGCGATGTATCGAAGGATGAATGATAAAAAAATC
>JANYHX010000173.1 GCA_025362155.1 Gallionella sp.
GTAGTGCTGTCGCCCATACAGCGGCTCGCAACCTTACCGAGCTCATTGTGGCAACAGGTTGGCGATTTCTTTGTCATGCAGAGTACCCAACATGGTCTGGCAAAGCAGAATGATGAGTTAAAAAGACAACATCAGAGCGACGCTGCCCAATTGCTGCAATTGCAGGCATTGCAACTGGAAAACCAGCAATTGCGTAGTTTGTCTGCCTTGCCCATACGTAGTGAATTTACCTCTCAATTAGTGGAAGTCATCTATGCGGAACGGGATGTATTCAAGCGTAAAGTGCTTATCAATAAAGGGGCAGACGGCGATGTGAAAATCGGTCAGGTCGTAATGGATGACATCGGTATAGTGGGGCAAATCACCCGCGTCTATCCCTGGCTCTCAGAGGTCACTTTAATTACTGAAAAGGATCATGCCGTGCCGGTACAAATACTGCGCAATGGATTGCGCACCATCGTGTTTGGCTCGGGAGATACCAGCCAATTGTCGTTACGTTATATGCCGAGCAGTGCGGATATCCAAAATGAGGATGTGCTGGTCACCTCCGGTATAGATGGCGTCTACCCTCCTGGCATTCCGGTTGCCACCGTGATAAAAATTGAGCACGAAGCTGGCTATCCGTTTGCGCGTGTTACCTGTTTGCCGCTGGCAGGGGTGGATAAGCATCGTCACCTGTTGATTTTGTCCAGCCTGCCCAATTTGCCCGCACGTCCAGAGGAAAAATCTGCTGAAGCAAATACCACCGGAAGCAGAATGAAGGTTCGGAAAACCAATTAAATGCCGTCACTTTCTTCACCCAATAAACCGCAAATCCAGCACCCGGTCAGCAATACCTTCATCGGGATAAGCCTACTGGCCGCGCTGTTTCTGAACGGCCTGCCGTGGGGAGGCATTGCGCTGATCATGCGTCCGGATTTTGTAGCGTTGGTTCTGCTGTATTGGTGTATGCACAAACCACTGCGTGTGGGCATCGGATTGTCCTGGGCAGTAGGGATACTGGCCGATGTGGCGGATGCCAGTGTGTTCGGCCAGCATGCACTTGCTTATACCTTGCTCGCGTTTGGCGGAGTGGTATTGCATCGCAGGTTACAGATGTTTGATTTACGCCAGCAGACCATCCAGGTGTTCGGAATATTTGCGCTGACTTACGGTGTGTTTGCGCTGGTCAATTGGCAAGTGAATGGCTATGTGGTGTGGACCTATTTCGTAGGTTGCCTGACCTCAACAGTGCTGTGGACTCCGATAAGTCTGCTGCTCCAGGCAACGCGGCAGAGAAGAGTAGAACGTAGACGCTCATGAACAGGCGTGTTGAGTTTAAAAACCATCTGCGCGAGATTTTTCACTTCCAGCTGCGGCTGGTTGTCGGTATTGGTTTTGTATCAGTATTAATGGGAATTTTGCTGGTGCGCTTCATTTATCTGCAAGCGGCCAGGCATACCTATTATCAGACACTGTCTGAAAGCAACCGCATCGCTGTCGTCCCCATAGTTCCCAACCGCGGGCTGATACTCGACCGCAATGGCGTGGTGCTGGCGCACAATTATTCCGGCTACACACTGGAGATAAATCAGAACAAAACAACGGATATCGAGGCCACGATCAATGATCTATCCACGCTGGTAACGATCACCAACAAGGATCGCAAGCGCTTCAAAAAACTGCTCTCCGAAAGCCATAATTTTGAAACACTGGTGATACGCAATCGCTTGAGTGATGAAGAAGTGGCGCGCTTCGCCGCACAGCAATATCGCTTTCCGGGCGTGGAAATCAAGGCGCGCTTATTTCGCGATTATCCGTTTGGTGACAAGACTTCCCATTTGATCGGCTATATCGGGCGCATCAACGATAGCGAAGTAAGCCAACTTGAAGAAAATGATCTGGCAGCAAATTATCGCGGAACGGATTACATCGGCAAGACCGGGCTGGAGCAAAGCTACGAAACTGATTTGCATGGTACCACCGGCATCGAGCAGGTCGAGGTGGATGCCGGCGGCCGGGCTGTGCGCATGCTGGCGCGCACGGCGCCGGTGTCCGGCAACACATTGGTATTGAGCATTGATGCAAAATTGCAGGAAATCGCCGAGCAGGCATTCGGCAATTATCGTGGTGCATTGGTGGCGATTGATCCCACTACCGGCGAAGTGCTGGCCTTCGTCAGCAAACCGGGTTACGACCCCAACCCTTTCATTGATGGCATCGACACACAGAGTTGGGATGAGTTGAATAACTCACCTGATGTGCCGCTGAACAATCGCGCGCTGCGCGGACAATATCCGCCCGGTTCCACGATCAAGCCTTTCATGGCACTTGCCGGTTTGAATTTTCATACCCGCTCCCCGGAGCAAACCATCAATGATTCGGGCGTATATTATTTGCCAGGCAGCAGCCGCCAATACCGTGACTGGAAACCGGGCGGCCATGGCAGTGTAAATATGTTCAAGGCTATCCAGATGTCCTGCGATACCTATTTTTATGGCTTGGCAACCGAAATGGGCATAGACAATATTTCCAATTTTTTGTCGCGTTTTGGTTTTGGAAAAAAAACCGGTATTGATCTGGAAGGCGAAACTTCAGGTCTGGTGCCTTCACAGGAATGGAAGATGAAACGCTACCAGCAAATCTGGTATCCCGGTGATACCGTCTCAGTAGGTATCGGGCAAGGCTATAACCTGGTTACACCATTGCAATTGGCATTTGTCACGGCCACGCTGGCGAATAATGGCGTGGCCTATAAACCTCATTTGGTTAAGGAAGTGCAAAGTTCGCGCAGCAGCGAAAATCGTTTCATTGCCAAAGAGCCCTTGTATGATTTGCATATCCCGCCAAAAGATATGGATCTGGTCAGGCGTGCCATGGTCGCGGTCACACAAGCGGGAGGCACAGCAGTATTTGCTTCCGCGGGTGCGACCTATCAAATCGCCGGCAAGACCGGTACGGCCCAAGTGGTTGCGATGAAGCAAGGGGAAAAATATGATGCGAGCAAGATCGATGAGCGGCATCGCGATCACGCCTGGTTCATCGCTTACGCGCCTGCCGACCATCCCCGGATTGCAATGGCGGTGTTGGCCGAAAATGGCGGTCACGGCGGCGGCACTGCGGCACCTATCGCGCGCAAAGTATTCGATTATTACCTGCTGGGCAAATTACCCAAGCCTTTGGCGGATGTGCCGATAAAAAAAGGAAGCGTACATGACTAAGCGGCAATTGTGGTTGGCTTTCATCGCCCATCTCGACCGGCAATTATTGCTGGGGATAGCCCTGCTGCTGCTGACCAGCCTGCTGGTGCTGTTCAGCGCCGATAATGCCAGCTGGGATCGCCCGCTCAATCAGTTGCGTAATATCCTGGTGGCGCTGACTTTGATGTGGCTGATGGCTAATCTCCCGTTGCATTATTTGATGCGTATTGCTGTGCCGATTTATGTAGTGGGGATGGTATTGCTGATCGGCGTAGCGCTGGTCGGTGATATCAGCCACGGCGCACGACGCTGGTTGAATCTGGGTGTCACAACCATACAGCCCTCTGAATTGATGAAGATCGGCGTGCCGTTGATGATGGCCTGGTATTTCGAAAAACACGAAGCGACGCTGACGCTGAAAAATTATTTCATCGCCTCCATCCTGCTGTTTATGCCTATCCTGCTGATTGCACGCCAGCCCGATCTCGGCACATCGCTGCTGATCTCCGCCAGCGGATTTTATGTGTTGTTCCTGGCAGGCCTGAGTTGGCGCGTGATAGGCGGATTATTCGTCGCGGCACTCGCCAGTGCGCCGGTGATGTGGTCGATGATGCATGACTACCAACGCCACCGCATCATGATGCTGCTCGACCCTTCTCAAGATGCGCTGGGGAATGGCTATCACACCATACAAGCGAGCATCGCCGTGGGTTCCGGCGGCATCTTCGGCAAAGGTTATTTGAATGGCACGCAAACCCATCTGGATTTTCTGCCGGAGCGCACCACCGATTTTATTTTCGCGGTGTATTCCGAAGAGTTTGGTTTGATCGGCAATCTTATTCTGTTGGCGCTGTATTCTTTTGTGATCTGGCGCGGCTTCGTCATTACCTCGCATGCTTCCACTTATTTCACGCGTTTAATGGGAGGTTCCATCACGCTGACCTTTGCTACCTACGCATTTGTTAATATGGGCATGGTCAGTGGCATTCTGCCCGTAGTGGGCGTGCCCTTGCCCCTCATTAGCTACGGCGGCACATCCATGCTGACCCTATTGCTCGGTTTCGGCATGCTGATGAGCATAGAGACACACAAAAAATTGGTTAAGAGTTGATAAAACAATTGGTAAAGTTACGTTTGCCAAAGTGAGTTGTTATGGGAGAGATGAGTGAGCAATAAAATTATTTTTCTGGCATGGGCAACATTGTTCCTGAGCGCTTGTGGTTCACAGCCGACTCGCAAAGCAGCCACGCCTGTTCCTGCCGCGTCGGTGGAAAATAAAGTCGAAAATAAAGCGGCCAAGGTGCCCGGTTCCGGCGGCTATCTCCCTGGGGATGGACCGGGTGCAGATATCCCCGTTAATCTTGACTCAGTACCCGATGCAATACCGAAAAATGAACCGTTGCACCGTTATGCGAATCGTCCTTATACCGCACTGGGCAAGACTTACAAGCCGTTGACCACGGTGGGAAATTTCAAACAGCGCGGCATCGCCACCTGGTACGGCAAAAAATTCAATGGGGAACATACCTCGAGCGGCGATATTTATGACATGTACGCGATGACCGCCGCCCACCCCACCTTGCCGCTGCCCAGCTATGCGCGCGTCACCAATCTCGCCAATAAAAAATCGGTGGTCGTACGCATCAATGACCGCGGGCCGTTCATGGATGACCGCATCATTGACCTGTCCTATACCGCCGCGTTCAAATTGGGAATCGTCGGCGACGGCAGTGCGGAAGTTGAAGTAGAAAGCCTGACTCCAAATGCCAGCGCCAATATCACTGTTAATACAATTACTGCTAACACCGTACAAAGCCAGCCGCTGGAAAGCAGCCCGCCCGCTTCAGCGGTACAGGCCGTGTCTGTTGCCCCTGTCGTGGTTGCAGTGCCTGTCCCTGTTGCAGCGCCTGTTGCTCCGGCGACGCCTCCCGCTATATTGAGCCAGCTGGGTAGTAATAACACTTCTGTTTACCTGCAACTCGGTGCATTCGGGTCGGAAGCCGGAGCAGCAGCGTATATGGACAAAATGCGCATTAAACTCGGCGATACGGGTAAGCAACTTAAACTGACCACTAACGGCGGACTAGTGCGCGTGCATATCGGTCCCTATGCGAATGTGAGCGAAGCTCGAGATGGTGCCGAGGATATGGAAGAAAAACTGGGCTTCAAGCCGGTGGTGAATTTGCCTTAACGAGCAACGGTGCTTATCATGGAGACATGGCACCAACCATTTCCCGCGCGTACGGGCTTCCGCTTCTTTTTCTTCTCTCGTGAAGAGCCATAGCTGCCGAGCTATCCACGGCTAAGCTACCCGCAACACTAATCCCTTCAAATACGCCCCCTCAGGAAAACTCAGTAGCACCGGATGATCGGCACTCGCGTGCAAATGATGCACGATCTGCGCATCCACGCCGGCATCGAGCGCCGCGCCAGCGACGATTTTCTGGAACAAATCTTCGCTGATACCGCCAGAGCATGAGTAGGTGCACAGCAGGCCGCCCGGCCTGAGCAGTTTGAAGGCTAGCAGGTTGATGTCCTTGTAGCCGCGCGCGGCTTTTTCGGCGAAGGCGGCGGTGGGGGCGAACTTGGGCGGGTCGAGGATGATCAGATCGAACTTGCGGCCCTGATCACGTAATGTGCGCAAGGCCTGAAATACATCTGCTTCCAGCCATTCGGCTCTTCCCGCATTCTTTGAGGTAGGAGTGAATTCCTTACGCAGCAGAGAATGCGGGGCGGCTTCTCCCGCACCGGATGCTTCGCAACACCGTGTCGAAGCCGCTGCATCCAGACCATTACGCGTTAAATTTTCTGCGGCGATG
Source organism: Gallionella sp. (assembly GCA_025362155.1). Classification (GTDB taxonomy): domain Bacteria; phylum Pseudomonadota; class Gammaproteobacteria; order Burkholderiales; family Gallionellaceae; genus Gallionella. Next base: position 5,999 of record JANYHX010000173.1, read on the forward strand.
CGCAGCGCATCACCGGACGCATCAATGGACAACACCGATTTCGCACCCCCTCGCAGCGCATACAGCGAGAAGCCGCCGGTGTAGCAGAAACAATTCAGCACGTCTTTGTCTCTTGCCAATGTTTCGGTCAGCGCTCGGTTGTCACGCTGATCGAGATAGAAGCCAGTCTTTTGCCCTGCCGCCACATCCACTAAAAAGCGCAGGCCGTTCTCGATCACCTCCACGTTATCCGGCAGGGTACCGCGCAGCACGCCGTTGCGCAGTTCCAAGCCTTCCAATGCGCGCGAATCGGAATCGGAACGTTCGTAGATGCATACAGGATTACAGAGTTCTTGCAAGATATCGGCGATGGTATCGCGCCAGCGCTCCGCTCCCGCGCTGCCAATCTGCATCACCAGCATATCACCATATTGATCGACGATCAGTCCCGGCAGGCCGTCGGATTCGGCATGGATGAGGCGCATACCATTGCTGTTCCGCGCAAGATTTAATCCGTCGCGCGCCGCTAACACATTAGTAATGCGGCTGCGAAAAAATTCCGCGTTGATGACATCCGCTTCACCCCAAGACCAAACCCGCGCGGTGATTTGCGAACTGGCGTTGTAGGCCGCCCACGCCAAGAACTCGCCGTGAGCGTTGCGCACCACCAACGTGTCACCGCTAACGGGCGCCCCATCTACGCGCTCTACTGCTCCTGAGAATATCCACGGGTGACGACGCAATAATGATTTTTCGCGGCCCACTCTGAGAAAGATGGCTGGTTGGGCGCTAGCCTCTCCGATTTGCGCCACACCATGCGTGTTCTGACTCTCAGTTACCTGCGTACTGCGTTTGGTTCGGTTGCGAAAATCCTTGCTTCCTTGCGAGGGGCGGTGCGGTGTAGGAGGTGGCTTGATCTTTTTCTGGGTCATGTGTTTTCTTTGATTTTTTTCTTGGCGCGCGGATGCGCCGCGTCATAAATTTTGCTGAGATATTGAAAATCAAGATGGGTATAAACCTGGGTAGTGGAGATGCTGGCGTGGCCGAGCATTTCCTGCACCGCGCGCAGATCGCCGGAAGATTGCAGCACATGGGTAGCGAAAGAATGGCGCAGCAAATGCGGGTGCACGTTACTGGTAATGCCCTGTGTCACCCCCCATTGTTTCATGCGCAGTTGCACTACACGCGGTGAAATACGCGAGCCGCGTGGCCCCACGAATAACGCAGCCTCATTCTCCTTGGCGATCGCGTCACGTATCGCCAGCCAAGCTTGTAGGGCGGTTATGGCGAATTGGCCGAGCGGCACGATGCGCGTCTTGCTACCTTTACCCGTGACGCGCACTTCGCCCGCGTTCAAATCGAGTTCCACCGGATCAAGATTCACCAACTCGGCCAAGCGTAAACCAGAGGAATAAAACAATTCAAATATTGCCTTGTCGCGGATCGCTTCGGGTGTATCGGTCGGCAGATCAACCATACGCGTCGCTTCGTCGGGCGACAAAGCTTGCGGCAAAGTTTTCGGTGACTTGGGGGCACGCAGCCCAGCGCAGGGATTATCGGTCAGACCATGATCACGCATCAGATAATTATAAAAACCGCGCCATGCAGACAACATGCGGGCCAGCGACCTTCCCCCCAAACCTTTGCTATGTAGTTGCGAGATGTAGCGGCGGATGTGATGGATTTTGAGATTTTTTAGAGGCGTCTCCGCTGCAAGTTCAAACAAATGCTTGAGGTCGCGCGCGTAATTTTCGGCGGTCAGATCAGAATATTGCTTTTCATTGCTCAACCAAGCCAGATAGCCTTGCAAATATTTCTGGTTAGGTGAAATGATGGCTGTCATTTCATTTCTGGCATTTCATTTTAGGCATTTCATCGTTCGCATGTTTATTGATCTTTACGTAATTCATTAAACCGTTCACCCTGAGGTATCGAAGGGTGCCGACCGCTTGGTAATTGGGCTTCGATACCTCAGCCCGAACGGCATGTTTGTCGCTAATTATGTAAAGCTCAATAATGGTCAAGATAGGGATGCAAGGCGCTGCTCACTGCTTCGGCAATGCGTTGTAGAAACAACGTACCCATTTCCGGATAGAAACGTTGTTTGTCTTCGCTGGCGAGTACCAGCAGGCCGATGGTGCCGCTGCCTGCATGCAAGGGCAGATAGGCGTAAGAGTGCAGTTGTGCGGCGTATTCGCCAAACCAGCTTGCGGTGTCGTGTGCAGCATGATGCACGCAAACCGGCTGCGCTTGCGCATCTGCAAAGGCCAGCACTTCAGCACTGGGCGGCGTGATCTGCCATAAACGCAACACCGCATGGGGTATCGAAAAAATATCGCGCAGCAAATTCGGGATCATTTCCTGTAGTGTAATCAAGTCGCGCGCGGCAAATAACGTAACCACGAATTCATGTACCTTGTATTGCATTGCGTCATTATCCTGTGCGAAAGTAATTAATTCGCGCAGCTTTTTTTCCAGTTCTTTGTTCTTCTCGCGCAACGCCAGTAGCTGTCGCTCGCTCAACGAAATCGTGCGGCCGCCGTGCGGATGCGGCAGATTGATTTGCGTCAGTGTTTCAACATGCTCCTCAAAAAATTGCGGGTTGTTCTGCAAATACTGCGCGACTTCTTCAGCTCTCATTCCTGCCCCCTATAAATTAATTTCGCCTGTGAATACCGTCATTGCCGGACCCGTCATCATTACTGGCTGACCATCGCCTTCCCAGTGGATAGTCAATACGCCACCGCGCGTGGCAACGTTCACCGAGCTGTCCAACAAGCCGCGCCGAATACCCGCCACTACCGCGGCACACGCACCGGTACCGCATGACAGGGTTTCTCCTGCACCACGTTCATAAACGCGTAGCCGTATTGAATGGCGATCCATGATCTGCATGAAACCGGCATTGACGCGTTTCGGAAAGCGCGGATGATTTTCGATCAGCGGCCCCAGTTTTTCCACTGAAGCACGTTCGACATCTTCCACCACTTGCACCGCATGCGGATTACCCATAGACAATGCGCTGATTTCCACTATTTCGCCGGCAACTTCCAAGGGCTCAGTTACCGCACCAATGCCGGTGAAAGGAATTCGTGATGGTTCAAAAATCGGCGCCCCCATGTTGACCGTGACGCGCCCATCTGGCTCGAGACGCGGGCTGATCAATCCCCCCAGCGTTTCTACCCTGATTTCGTGCTTGGTGGTGAGCTTTTGATCATGCGCGAAGCGCATAAAACAGCGTGCGCCATTGCCACATTGCTCCACTTCCCCGCCATCGGCGTTGAAAATACGGTAACGGAAATCGGCTTCTGCCGTCTGCGCTTTTTCAACCAATAAAATCTGGTCGCAGCCGACGCCAAAATGGCGGTCGGCCAGCAGACGTAATTGTTCCGGACTGAGCGTGATAGCTTGCCGCACCGCATCCAGCACCACGAAGTCGTTGCCGGCGCCGTGCATTTTTGTGAATTTATACATAGCGACAGAAATCGTAGCGAGCGTTTTGGGAGTGGGGGAGGCCAGCGCGCAGCGACCGGAGCATACGTATCAGTATGTGAGGATTGGGAGCACTGCCCGACCCCTTTCCCGAGTCGCGCAGTAGATTTATGTCGCTATGTATAATTAGCATTAGCGTAGTTCTTTATGTCTGAAACAATTCGTCGTGTGGTCATTTACCATGCCGGTCGCCTGCATATGCGCGTAGCAAATTGTCGGTCCGACAAACTTGAAACCGCGTCGCTTCAATTCTTTACTCATCGCATCCGACTCTGGTGTGCTGGCAGGAATGTCAGCCAAACTGGCCCATCTGTTTTGTTTGGGCTTGCCCTCCACGAACTGCCAGATGAATTGATCAAAACTGCCAAGTTCATCCTGCACTTCAAGGAATTTCTGTGCATTAACCACTGCGGCTTCCACCTTTAAACGATTGCGCACGATACCCGGATTTTGCAGCAGCGATTCTATTTTATTTGCACTATAGGCGGCAATGCGCGCGGCGTCGAAATCATCGAAGGCAGCGCGATAATTTTCGCGCTTGCGCAAAATGGTGATCCAGCTCAAGCCCGCCTGCGCACCTTCTAAAATCAAAAATTCCAGCAGGCGTTGATCGTCATGCAATGGCACTCCCCATTCGGTATCGTGATAGCTTTGGTACAAAGCATCAGTAGTCGCCCAGACACAACGATG
>JANYHX010000208.1 GCA_025362155.1 Gallionella sp.
ATTCACCATCGCCATCCGATTCCCAATGTACGCCCTGGTCAGCCGATTCCCCGGCACGACGGGTCGTAACCGTAACCTTGTCGGCCACGATGAATGATGAATAAAAACCGACACCGAATTGCCCAATCAGGTTAGTGTCCTTCTGCTGGTCACCGCTTAATTTAGTAAAGAATTCTCGCGTGCCGGATTTCGCAATGGTGCCGAGATTATTGATGACCTCATCGCGGCTCATGCCGATGCCGTTGTCGCTGATAGTCAATGTCCTGGCATTCTTGTCGTAACTAACCCGTATTTTCAGATCGGCATCGTTCTCGAACAAGCTATCGTTGTGCAGTGCCTCAAAACGTAATTTATCGCACGCATCCGACGCGTTGGAAACCAGCTCCCGCAGGAAAATTTCGCGATTGGAATACAAGGAATGGATCATCAGCTGCAAAAGCTGTTTGACTTCCGTCTGAAACCCCATCGTTTCGCGATTGGCGGCAATATTTTCGGTCATATGAATCCCCATCAGTACGTTTAAAAATCACCCATTGGAGCAAATGGGGTCTAACTAAAATTTTTCAAGTGTGTATCAATTCAATTTCAATAATTCGTCCAACCACACTTTCCAACGCTCATATTTTTCCGGCAGTGCCTGTGTGAGCCCGTCCATTTCTACTTTTGACGCGACTCTGTCGCATGCCCTGTCGGCCACAAGCAGCCCGACACCCTGCAAGCTGGATTCCCCCTGCGCCAGACGGTAAACATCACAGGGCAGGCACAGGGCAATGCCCTGCTGTAAACAGGTCAATTCGGATAAACCCCCTGAAAGATAGACGCGCTCAAGAGCAGACTCGCGGTAAAAATCTTCCAGTATGCGCGCCACCCGGAAAATTACGGCTTCCAGCAACAGGGCAGCGATGCGGCGTTGCGACAAATGTTCGACTGGCTGGGAAAACCGGATGCCGAATTCCTTGCGGAAATAAGGCGCGCCCAAACCGCTGGGTTCCGCAATACAAAAAATGTCGTCCGCTGCCAAATCTTCAGTTCGACATTCACCTACCGGATAAGGCGCGAGCGCTGCCGCAATAGAGTTGAGCGTACCTTCTATCGCAAAATGGGGATGTTGCGCGCTATCCTGATACACCAGAGTTTGCAAATACCCCTCCAAGCCGGCGCCCATTTTTGGCAAATAGCGGACGACAAAGCAGCCGGTGCCAAGATTGGCCAGGGCTTCGGCCTGGTCTTGGCGGACACTGGCAATCAGCGCCGCCGACTGGTCGCCAACACTGGCTTTCAGGATCAAGCCATTATCAAGCGGCATATTCAGTCCCGTGGAAGGTTTAATCTCGGGGAGTATGCCTAACGGTATGCCGAAGAGAATGCCAAGTTGCGGCGACCATTGCTGCTGCCGGATGTCCATGAGCTGTGTGCGCGCCGCCATGGAAGCATCGGTCATAAAATGTTTGCCGCCGCTCCAGCGCCAGATCAGGAAGGTATCCAATGTGCCCACCAGCAACTCGCCGCATTCCAGTCGCGCTCGCCACTCCGGATTTTCCAGCAATACGATGCGTAGCTTGGGTGCAAAATAATAAGGCGTCAGCGGCAATCCAGTCAGTTTGCGGATAGCTTCTTCGTGAGCCTGTAACGCTGCGCAACTGGCTGCGCCACGATTATCCTGCCAGGAAATGAGCGAAGTGAGTGGTTGGCCGCTGGCTGAGTTCCAAATTAAAAATGACGAGCGCTGGCTACATAGGCCCAAGGAGTTGCAATCACCTGCGCGAGCCATGCATTCAGTCAGTGCACTTTCGGCAATCACCGCATAGGCCAACGCATCGCTTTCATAGCGCCCGTCGGTGACGAAAATTTTTGGGGCGGGGCTGGCGACAATATTGCTGAGCACACCTGCATGATCCATCAACCCAGCCTTGATCGACGTGGTACCCAAATCCAATGCAATCGCGGAATATTCGCCCGTGGTCATTTGTTAAGGCAGGCAGCAACTTCGCGGTTTATTGCGGTCTCGTCCCAGCCCAGCATATCGGCAACAGTCTCGGCGATACGGCGCAGGGTATTTTCAGTAAGCTGCGCCAGAATCAATAGCGGCATACGGCGGCGCAATAAATCATCCAGATGAACGACCATTTCACTACGGGCGCAAAACAGCAAATCCGCGTAGATGAAAGATAAGCCTGGCACGATGTGCTCTGCCAAATGCCTATTATTTTCTATGGTGCGCAACACCTCCTCGACCCGCTTGCCATGGCGGCGTATCAGCCACTTGGCACTTTCCTGATTGATCCCAAGCCGCCTGGCCTGAGCGCTTATCGCAACCGACCAATTGGCATAATCTTCCTGCGGCGCCCAAGGGAAGGGTCGATTCCGGGTAGCGCAAGATATGTCCAAACGAAGTTGCGCGCACACAGTGTTAACGATCCAGGCCGCATCTTCCCGTGCCGAGGTAAGCTTTCCGCCTATGGAATAATGCACGCCATTCTGCGCAGTTTTCAATTCCCATTCACGGCTGACCGCTGATGGCACAGCTTTGTCACTTTGCTTCATCACGCGCACGCCGACGTAACGTCCCACAATATCCGCTTCCGTCCATGCCGTCTTGAGATAGTGATTGGCTTCCGCCAGCAGGTAGGCAACTTCTTCCCTCTCGACGATAACATGGTCAAGATCGCCGCTGTATTCCGTATCGGTAGTGCCGAGCAGCGTCATGCCATACCAGGGGATCACGAAAAATACCCGACCATCGGACTGGGCCGTCAGCAGCAACGCTTCGTCAGCCAACACCGCTGGCATAACCAGATGAATGCCCTTGGTCAAGCGACACCAGTTGCGTCCCGGCGCCGATCCCGCCGCCCATTGCCCGGTGGTGTTGACGATTTGTTTGGCATGCACCTGGGCGTTGCTATGCTCAAGTTGGTCCGCAACTATCGCTCCGTTTGCCCCGCCATTCGTTTCTATCAGCCCGGTCAATTTGCAATAATTTACACATACCGCTCCGGCAGCCATCGCGCCTGATATTAATTCCAATACCAGCCGCGCATCGTCAGTCTGCGCATCGCTGTAGGTGTAGCCGCCCTTCAGACCTTCGCTATTGAGGGCGGAGAAACGCCCGGCAAAAGTTTTACTATCAAAGTAATGATGGGCAATATTCGAACGGGCCATATTTTTTCCCAACAGTCCCGCAAAAAAATCATACAAGGTCAAGCCGACCTTCAAGCGCAGCGGGCCGATGCGGCTGTCCTGATAAATAGGTACACCAAAGCGCAATGGCCAGACTCGATGCGGCGCCATTTTCAAAAGCATCCGCCGTTCCGCCAAGGCTTTCCTGACAAGCTTGAAATCGTAAGTCTCGAGATAGCGCAAGCCGCCGTGTATCAGCTTGCTGGAGGCGGAAGAAGTCGCGGCAGCCCAGTCGCCCTGCTCTACAATGGCGACTCTTAAGCCACGCAAGGCTGCGTCATAAGCAGTCCACGCACCGTAAATACCACCGCCACAAACCAGCAGATCGAATTGCCTCCCAGCCAGCAAAGAGAAATCACGTTTCATTTTTTTCTCATCCAGAATGCTTCATCCGGGGCTCAACTTCATGTTCCTCATCTGCAAAGCCTTTTGCGGAACATCGCTAATGAGAACATCTACCCCAAAATTCAGTGCCTTGTTTATTTCTGCCTCACTGTTGCAGGTGTAAACCGCGATACATTTGTGACGATCGCGCAACAGATCGACCCAAGCATTATCAAGGGTTGCTATGGGCAAACACAGCCCGCGCAAAAAAGGCTGCGCGGCCAGAACCTGCTGAGCCTCTTTAATTGTCTGTTTTTTTTCAAAGTTGTAAATTAGCGGAAACCCGGGCGCGCAGTCATGGGCATAGAGCAGGCTGGCGATATCGAAGGAGGAAACCCAGGCAGAGGCGTCTTTTAGCCGTTCCGCCCTCTGCAATGTTTGCCGTATTTTTATTTCACGGCGAGACACGGGTTCAGATTCGTGTATTTTGATTTCCAGCAATAAGCGGCAGCGCTTGCGATAGGCATCCAGAAATTCTTGCAGGCTCATGATGCCTTCTGCTTGAGCACTTACAGAAAAATGCGCGGCGAAATTCATCCCCTGTAATTGCGCATGATCAAAATCATCAATACGTTTTCCGGGTAGGCCTATCTTGCCGAGAAACCGGTTGTGCCAGAGTACAGCAACTTCATCGCGGCTGAGCTGAATATCTGTTTCGATGCCATCGATGGGATATTGCAACGCCCTATCAAAAGCCGAACGGGTATTTTCTGCGGCTTCTTTATTGGCACCGCGGTGGGCAAATATCAAGGGTTGATGGATATGACTCACGCTTGGATATTATGGCATTAGTCAGGCCAGGAATTTATTGCAGGAAGAATGGGGGCCACTTAGGCTAACGGTAATTCCGCATTGCTCATACCGATAGCGGCAACTTCATCCAGTGCTTTCAAAAAGAGTTGTTGTTCGTGTAACTGCACCAGTGAATCGGGATGTAGCTTCCCGCGCGGCAGTTTTCCGCGCATCTGGGCCAGCCGTGCGCGGCTGGTAGCAGGCATCTCCCAATGTAACCCGTGCAACAAGTCATCCGCCGATTCCGGCTTGTTGCACACCAGCACCATATCGCATCCCGCATTTAGCGCGGCTTCGGCGCGCTGCACAATGCCGCCCGCGACGGTTGCGCCTTCCATGCTCAAATCATCGCTGAAAATGCACCCGTCGAAACCCAGTTGACCACGCAAAATATTTTTTAACCACACTGGTGAGAATCCTGCCGGACGATTATCCACTTTGGGATAAATGACATGGGCTGGCATCACCGCGGTCAATCCGTAATTGACCATCTGCCGGAACGGAATCAGGTCGCACATTTCGATATCGACGAAGGCGCGTTCGTCCAGCGGAATATCCAGATGCGAATCGGCACGCACATAGCCGTGGCCGGGAAAATGTTTACCCACCGTCGGCATGCCGCCCTGTTTTAATCCCAGCAATAAACTGTGCGCCAGATCGGCGATGGCTTGCGGCTCACTGTGAAATGCACGGTCGCCGATCACGCTGCTTTGTCCGTAATCAATATCCAGCACCGGTGTGAAACTGAAGTCCACGCCGCAGGCGCGCAATTCCGCCGCCAGCACATAACCTGTTTGTTGCGCCAGGTGGCGTGCGCGTTGCGGATGGGTATCCCAGATTTTGCCGAGTTCGCGCATTGCGGGAATTTTCGTAAAGCCGTCGCGAAATCTTTGCACCCTCCCGCCTTCGTGATCCACCGCAATTAACAATGGCGGGGTATGCAGCGCATGGATCGCCGAAGTCAGTTCGGCAAGCTGGGCGGGAGTTTCATAGTTGCGCTTGAACAAAATGACCCCACCGACCAGCGGATGACGCAGGCGCGCTTCGTCTTCAGCGGTCAGTTGTGGACCGAGCACATCCAGCATCACGGGACCCAAGCCCATCATTAACTCCCAGATTTTAAAATCTTAAAAACTACTCTACTAGGTTTCGTTAGCCGACTCCAACACCACAAAAGCCACAATCATGCTGCGCTCATCACTAATTGAAAGATGATGACCACTAACGCCCAGTTGCGCTAAATGAGCGCGCAACACTTCGTCAAACTGCAGTACCGGCTTGCCGAGGGCGTCATGGATAATACTGATGCGACGCAGGCTGACCGGATCACGCAACCCGCAACCCACCGCTTTTGAAAATGCCTCTTTGGCAGCAAAGCGCTTCGCCAGAAAACGAGCCGCATTGAAACTAGGTTTAAAAGTGGCTAGCTCGCATTCACTCAATACGCGTTCGGCAAAACGGGGGCCATATCGAGTCCACATTGACTCAATGCGCGCATACTCGACAATGTCGCTGCCGATGCCGTGTATCACTGCTGCCCGCTCAACAAGGCTTTCATTTTCTTTACTGCCGCTTCCAGCCCGATAAACAGGGACTCCGCGATAATAGCATGACCGATATTGAGCTCGACCAGATTGGGGATGGTCACGATAGGCTGAACGTTGTGATAATGCAGGCCGTGCCCGGCATTCACCTGCAGCCCTTGCGCATGGGCGTGTTGCGCCGCGTTGCGCAGACGCGCCAGCTCATGCTGATGCGCAGCAACATTGTCTGCCTCGGCATATTTTCCGGTGTGCAATTCCACCACCGGCGCACCAGTACGGTGAGCTGCATCAATTTGCCTGACGTCTGGATCTATGAATAAGGACACGCGAATGCCAGCGTCGGCACAACGCACACAGGCCGCCTTGATGATGTCGAAATAACGCACCACATCCAGCCCGCCTTCGGTGGTCAGCTCTTCGCGTCGCTCCGGTACCAGACACAAATCATGCGGCTTGGTGCGTAAGGCAATCGCTATCATTTCGTCGGTGACCGCGCTTTCCAGATTCATGCGCGTTTGCAGCATGTCGCGCAGCACTTCCACATCGCGATCCTGTATATGGCGGCGATCCTCGCGAAGGTGCAAAGTGATCGCGTCCACTCCGGCGGATTCCGCCAGCAACGCCGCGCGCACCACATTGGGATAAGGCGCACCGCGCACTTCGCGCAAGGTGGCAACGTGGTCGATATTCAGTCCTAATTTAATCATTTTGGTTTGATCATAATTTTGGTTTGATGGTGATTTGTTTGATCATAGTTTTTGCAGATCCTTGATTAATTCGCGCGTATGCAAAATTTTCCCACCCAGATGATGATTCAGCAACATTCGCATCAATTGCTTACTCTGCTGCGCGGTAGTAGAGTCGGCATAATCATCGGCAGCCATATCGAGCAAGGTCTTGCCTTGTACCAGCAAACCGGTCTGAGCATCAACGTCATCCGGAAGCGCTCCTCGCTCCACGACATAACGATAGCAGAGTTCCGCCTGTATCGCCTTCCCACTTCCGGCTTCACGATCCAGCACCAATGCATACCCCAATTCTTGCAGCAAATGTTTTTCAAAGCAACGCAGCGTGGCGGCATGATCGGCTTCATGTGCCAAACGATACAACGTACCCCGATAGTAGTCGAACAATTGCTGATGCGGATCGTCGCGCGCCAGCAGATTAAGCAATAATTCATTCAGATAGAATCCGCACATCAACGCAGTGCCTTGCAGTTGCGGCTGTCCCCCCTGCCATTCTGCGCTATGTAAGGTTCGCATTTCGCCCTTGCCGAACCAGCTTAATTGCAACGGCTGAAAATTCATCAGCACCCCACGCAAGCTGGACTTGGGGCGTCGTGCCCCGCGTGCCACAATTGCCACGCGTCCATGTGATCGACTGAATACCTCGAGAATCAAACTGGTTTCGCGAAACGCGTAACTGTGCAAGACGAACGCTAACTCGTCCTGATGTTTATTCCGGTTCGCCGCGGTCATTCGTAATCTGCGATTATTCGTAGCGCGGGGTCATTCATAACCCCGCTCATTCATATCCAAGACTGCGCAACACGCGTTCATCATCCGCCCAGCCGCTGCGCAATTTGACGAACACTTCCAGAAACACTTTTCCGTCGAACAGCTTTTCCATATCCAGCCGCGCCTGGGTTGCGATTTCCTTGAGCTTCTCGCCTTTTTTGCCGATCAGCATCGCCTTGTGCGCTTCACGATCCACCAGGATTGCGGCATGGATGCGGCGCAGCTTACCTTCCATTTTGAATTGTTCGATCACCACACTGGTTGAATAAGGCAATTCATCACCGGTGAAACGGAATATTTTTTCACGCAAAATCTCTGCGGCGAGAAATCTTTCGCTGCGGTCGGTAATGTCATCTTTGTCATAGATCAATTCGCCATGCGGTAAATGGCGGCGTAATGTTTCACGCAATTCGTCCAGTTTGCTGCCCAGCTTGGCGCTGACCGGCACGATGTCGGAAAATTTAAAATCCTGTGCGACACGCTCGGCAAATGCAAACAGTTGCCCTTTGTCCGCCACCTCGTCGATTTTGTTGATTACTAATAAAACTGGGCGATTGTCCGGGAGCAACTTGAGTACTTCCTGGTCACGCTCATCGTAACGCAATGCTTCCAGCACATATAGCACCACCTGCACATCGCGCAGACTGCTGGTGACCACACGATTCATGCCGCGATTTAATGCATTTAGATGCCTGGTCTGGAACCCCGGCGTATCAACAAACACAAACTGCGCACGTTCGTCGGTAAAAATGCCGTGAATGCGGTGCCGCGTGGTCTGTGCCTTGCGCGAAGTAATGCTGATTTTTTGCCCAATCAAATGATTGAGCAGCGTGGATTTGCCCACATTGGGACGGCCCACAATGGCAATAAAGCCACTGCGAAAGTTTATATTGGATTCAGTCATGGTGTGTGCGGTAATTGTTCGTAGGCTGCCTGTGCCGCCTGTTGTTCGGCAGTACGCCGACTTGTTCCCAACCCGCGAGCAGAAACTTTTAATGAGGGGATAATACATTCCACCTGAAAAGATTGCGCATGAGCGTCGCCTTGCAGGGCAACCACGTTATAGATCGGCAGGGGAATGCGTTTACCTTGCAGATATTCCTGCAACAAGGTTTTGGCATCCTTGCCCAGCGCCTGAATATCAATTTTTTCAAGATAGGGTACGTACAGATTCAATATGGCCTGCTGCGCCGCCTCGAAGCCTGAGTCCTGGAAGACCGCACCGAACAACGCTTCCAGCGCGTCCGCCAATATTGAGGGGCGACGGAATCCGCCGCTCTTAAGCTCGCCCTCGCCCAGCCTTAAATGACTGCCCAGATCAAGTTGTTGCGCCAAGGTCGCCAGCGTTTCTTCCCTCACCAGAGTGGAACGCAGCCGGGACAATTCACCCTCGCTCAATTGCGGGTAATTGCTGTACAGGTGGTGAGCGATGACGCAGCCCAGAATGCTGTCGCCCAAAAATTCCAATCGCTCATTATGTTCAGCGGTATGGCTGCGGTGGGTTAATGCGCGTTGCAGTAATTGCGGTTGCTTGAACACGTGTCCCAATTTTTTGCACAGCTCGTTGCCGCGCAAAGATTGTTGCGCTGTCCGGTTATTGAAGCCGCCCTTATTTGCTTGCACTGCTGGGATTGAATTCCATATAGAGGCTGATGTTAGCAAGTAGCGGGACTTTGACGGCATAGCTGGCAGTTAAAACCGGCACGCCTCCATCGCTGGAAATATCAATATCGTCGGCTTTAATCGCGGTAATGTTATCTATCGATGCCCGTCTGCTGAAAGATGCCTGAATATCGCGGGGCGTGGCTTTTTGCATATCCGGATCATGTGCGATGGTAACAAAGATATTTTTGATTTGTCCTTCCTGCATATAAGCAGGGATGAGTTTAAGTCCGGTGATGGCAAACAGCACTAATAAAAAAGCACCAAAAATAAATCCGCCAAAACTCAAACCGCGCTGTTGTAAGAGCATTGCTGTCTTCATTACATTTCTCCCGACTAGTTGATCGACAAACCTATGCGTTTCAAATCAGAAAAATTCATCCAGATGAAAAATGCTTTGCCGACAATCTGGCTATTTGGGACAAATCCCCAATAACGGCTATCGCGGCTGTTATCACGGTTGTCGCCCATCATAAAATATTCTCCTTGGGGAACCGTGCAACGCACCATTTCATTGTCATAACTGCAATTTTTACGGCCGGGGAATTCGATCACTGCGCCTAGATGCAAGGTCGGCATCTCGGGGTTGATCAGTACCGCATGCTTGCGTTCGCCCAATGTTTCCTGGTGCTTTTCGGTGTGCACAAAATTCAGCCCGGTTTCCACGTAATTGTAATCACCTTCCGCTTGCTGTATCTGTTCAACACCATTTATCCATAGCCGTTTATTGCGATACTCAACCGTGTCGCCGGGAAGCCCGATTACGCGCTTAATATAATCCAGTGTAGGATCTTCCGGGTAGCGAAATACCATCACATCGCCGCGCTGTGGATTGCTCACCGGAATAATTTTTTTGTTAATAACAGGCAGCCGCAAACCAAAAGTAAATTTGTTCACCAGAATAAAGTCGCCCACTTGCAAGGTAGGCATCATCGAGCCAGAAGGTATCTTGAACGGCTCGACCAAAAAAGAACGGATAAAAAATACGATCAAAATAACCGGGAAGAAGCTTTTGGCATATTCCACCCACCATGGCTCAGCAACTCCGCTCCCACGCCTGACTGCCAAAGCGAATCGATCCAGCAACCAGATTCCGCCAGTCACCACCAACAACACAAACATAATCAATGCAAAATCCATCGTTACTCCCTTAACCTTAATCATCAACACGCAGAATCGCCAAAAAGGCTTCCTGCGGAATTTCCACGTTGCCTACCTGCTTCATGCGTTTCTTGCCGGCCTTTTGTTTTTCCAGTAGTTTCTTTTTGCGCGAAATATCACCGCCATAACACTTTGCCAATACATTTTTTCGCATGGCTTTGACGTTCTCGCGCGCAATAATGTTCGACCCTATGGTCGCCTGTATCGCCACATCATACATCTGGCGTGGGATAAGCTCGCGCATCTTGGCTGCCACCTCACGGCCTCGATACTGGCTGTTGGCGCGATGTACGATTATTGCCAGCGCGTCCACTTTTTCGCCGTTGATCAGCATGTCCACCTTGACCACATCGGCCGGGCGGTATTCCTTGAACTCATAGTCCATCGAAGCGTAGCCGCGCGACACCGATTTCAACTTGTCGAAAAAGTCCATCACGATTTCCGCCATCGGCATTTCATACACCAGCATCACCTGCTTGCCGTGATAGCTGATGTTAATCTGCGCACCGCGCTTCTGGGTACACAGGGTAATGACTGAGCCGACATATTCGTTCGGCATATAT
>JANYHX010000218.1 GCA_025362155.1 Gallionella sp.
CTGGCCCGCATTGTGCAGCGTTGCCAGCATTTGCCGGGACAGGAAATATTCCAGTATCTGGATGCCTTTGGTAAGCGCAAGCCGATATTATCGGATGATGTGAATAACTATCTGCGGGAAATTAGTGGACGTGACATTACCGCCAAGGATTTCCGTACCTGGGGCGGCACCATGGTGGCTGCCGGACAGTTACGGGCAGTGGGAGCTGCGACCAGCCGCAGTGAGGCTGACTGCAACATCGTGCGCGCGCTTGATGCGGTGGCGGAACGGCTCGGCAATACGCGCGCCGTGTGCCGCAAATACTATGTGCATCCAGTATTGTTGAAGGCTTATCATCTGGGTCTCACGGTGCCGCATTTCTCCACGCCGCAAAAGCGTAATGTCCTTCGTGATTCCTCTCAGGCGGCGCTGCGACGCGAAGAACTCGCAGTGCTGCAATTTCTTCATGAATGCGGGGCAGATGCCTAGTGAGGCACATCAGGAAGAATGAAATCAGGCTTTAATGCCCTGGAAAAAAAACCAGACCCAGCAATACGAGAAACACAATGATGCCAATAAATAAAAGGATGCTGCGCCAAATGCTGGTGTTCATGAACTTCTCCTTTTTTTAGTATAGACGGTACGATTTGCTTTAATTTTCCCAAGATCATTCATTGCCGATCACAGCTTATACAAATGCTGGTTTTTTGAAAAGCAATTAAAGTGGCACATCGCCCGCCACGCGCCACGTCAGGTAAATCGCGCCAGCCGCCAAGGCGAAGGTTAGTATCAACAGCACCAGGCTTTGTATCCGGATGGAGGAGTCAGGCAACGGCACTAGCCAAGCCGCGAGGGGAATCGTAGCCAGTATGGGTAGCGTGTACCAAGGCAGCTGGGCACTTATTACGGCTACGCAGCCAGTGAGTCCGGCAATTATTGCCAATGGTAAGGTGAAGGTACGGCCGGTTGAGAGGGGTTGGTTACTGACCATTTGAATCAACAAATGCGCAGCTGCCGCACAGCCCAGGGCCAGACCGAATTGGCCGAGTAACGCAGAGGCGCCGACCAGCGCCGCCCCCCCGGTGCCAATACCGAGCGCGGTGGCTGCGCTGGCCGCGCGCAGCGGTTCCTGATCCAGTAATTTATCCATGCCCCATACCAGAATAGCAACATAGGCCGCGCAACCCGCGCCCCACAAAATCATTGCTTGAGGGGCTTGTTGTTGAAGCACGCGCTGCGCAGTCCAAATGGCTGCCGCGCCGCCGAGTATGGGAAGTAACCAGCTAAACCAGCGCGCTTGTAATAAGGTGAGTAACAGCGCGAGCAATGCGCTGACCAATCCGAGCAGCACGATTTTTCGCACGGCGGTGAGCGGCTCAAGGGTGAAATTGCTGGCCAAATAAACGGTAATGGCAAATCCGGCAATGATGGCCAAGCCGCTCAATTTAACGCGCTGAAATAATTCAGCGGTAATCAGCGCGACCAGGAAAGGAGCCAAGCCGGCTTGTACGGCGGGATGATTGAGCAGTTCTTGCAACTTAACCTCCGTTTGATTATCGAAGCGGGCGAGTTTATCACCATCGCAACGACTGTTGAAAAACAACTCTTGAAATGTACGAGAAACACCCCACATCCACAATGCGGCGTAGCTGCAATGAATAGACTGCGCGAAATAATTTTAACATTGGAGACGATAAGTTTATGAAGCGGATTTTCCTGTTTATTTTGACCAATCTGGCCGTGGTGTTTGTGATCAACATTACCTTGCGGCTGCTCGGCGTGGATCGCTGGCTGAATGAAACCGGCGGGATTAATTTTGGCGCACTGCTGGTATTGTCCGCCGTGATTGGCTTCGCCGGTTCGCTGATTTCGCTGGCGATGTCGAAGTGGTCGGCCAAGCGTATGGTGGGTGCACAGGTGATCGAAAACCCGATTGATCCGACTGAACGCTGGCTAATGGAAACCGTGCATCGACAGTCACAGGCAGCCGGCATCGGCATGCCGCAAGTGGCGGTTTATGATGCGCCCGATGTGAATGCTTTTGCCACCGGCTGGAATCGTAACGATGCATTGGTAGCGGTAAGCACCGGACTTTTGCGCAACATGAGCAGGGACGAGGCTGAAGCCGTTTTGGGACATGAAATTAGCCATGTGGCCAATGGCGATATGGTGACCTTGGCGTTGATCCAGGGTGTAGTGAATACCTTCGTGATATTTTTTGCCAAACTGTTCGGATTCTTCGTGGATCGCGTGTTGCTCAAAAATGATGGACGCAATGGTCCGGGCATCGGCGCCTTTGTTGCAGAAATAGCGGCTCAGCTGGTGCTGGGTATAGTGGCCAGCATCATTGTGATGTGGTTCTCGCGCCACCGTGAATTCCGCGCCGATGCAGGTGGGGCACATTTAGCTGGACGGGAAAAAATGATCGCCGCTCTTGAACGGCTGAAAATTAATCATGAGCAAGCGGCGCTGCCGGAAAAAATGGCTGCCTTCGGTATTTCAGGCGGAGGGCATAGATTTACCAGACTGTTGATGACTCATCCGCCATTGGATGAGCGCATCGCGGCGTTGCGCAGTGGTGTGAATTAAGGATATAGATACAGCCCGCATTTTTGCCGATGATAATGAGGTAGGAAAGCATTCTGAATAAAATTTATTCGACTACGGTGGCGTGGTCGCAGGCGGAGTATCCACAGGCGTTTGAGTTGTAGTCTGGGGAGTTGCTTGGGGAGTTGTCTGCGAGGAGGGCGGTGAAGTTGTATCGTTGCTGTCCTCGTCATCGTATTTTTGACGGGGCGCGTTACCATCCTGCACCTGGCTAAGACGATGCTGTAAATAGGCATCACGAATAAACTCATAGGGGTCGATCATCGCGTCATCCAGAACATTTTCCTGATCCAGTAATTCGGCGCGGCGGTTGATTTTTTTTGTCACATACAATTGGTTGCGCGTGGGTATGTTGCTGATGTGGTAGGTCGGATCCGGAAGTGTATCGACATAGATGCCCACACTGTCACGCACGGTGCTGGGTCCGAGGATAGGCAAGACCAGATAAGGACCTTGGCCTACTCCCCACTTCCCCAAGGTCTGGCCAAAATCTTCATTGTGTTTTTTCAGGCCGCCCGGTGTTGCCACATCAATCAAGCCGAAAACGCCTATGGTGGAATTCACAAAGAAACGCATCCCGTCAGAAAAGCCTTGCACCAGCTTAAATTGAAGTAAGTCGTTGGTGGTGACGACGACATCGTCCAGATTGGAAAAAAAATTCGAAATCATAATCCTGCCCACCGCTGGTATGGCTGCTTTATATCCTCGCGCCACCGGCTTGATGACAGCTTTATCGACAGTATCGTTGAATTTATAAATGCCGCGATTAAAGGATTCCAGTGGGTCGGCTGGGTTTTTGGTTCGTGTGGAAGCACATCCGGCCATAGCAAGGGCAAGAAGAATGAGAATAGCGCGTAGGGCAGGCATTATATTTTGGCAGGAATTCGTTGCGATTATAGAAGCAGGGAGCGGATTAGCGCAAAATATATTCGGGAGGCAGCAAACAATAATATTATAAGCATAGGGCGGGTGCGGCCAATTCGCCCACATGGAAACTGAATTTTCCCAGGTTACGCTCTGCAAAATAATGTTCAATACTGAAGCGCACCGGGCGGAATGCGATTTCATTCCATGGGATTTCAGCTTCAGTGAACAGTTTAACTTCCAGACTTTCCGACCCAGGCCAAAAATCCAGCGCCAGCAATTTTGCGCGGAACAACACGTGCACCTGATTAATATAGGGCAGGCTGTAGATCGAATACAAATCGCCGATCGCAATGCGCGCATTGGCTTCTTCCAATGTTTCACGGGTCGCCGCCTCGGCAAGGGTTTCGCCGTTTTCCATGAAGCCGGCGGG
>JANYHX010000223.1 GCA_025362155.1 Gallionella sp.
AGCTGTGCGCGACGCAATAACAGCGGCTACTGTCAAAGTGGGGCGCGACTCAAGCGAAGTCAAGTTGCTGGCGGTCAGCAAAACTTTTGCGCCGGAGTCATTACGCGAAGCTTATCGCGCCGGACAGCGGTGTTTTGCAGAAAGTTATGTGCAGGAAGCGTTGGACAAGATCGCCGCGTTGCAGGATTTGGCCATTGAATGGCATTACATCGGGCCGATTCAAAGCAACAAAACCCGCGCCATCGCAGAAAATTTTAGCTGGGTACACAGTGTGGACAGATTGAAAATCGCCGAACGTTTATCCGAACAGCGTCCGGCTCATTTGTCTCCATTGCAGGTGTGCCTGCAGGTCAACATCAGCAAAGAGTCCAGCAAAAGCGGTGTAGCTCTGGACGAAGTGGTCGCGCTGGCACACGCCCTCGCCAAGCTGCCCAATCTGAAATTGCGCGGCTTGATGGCGGTTCCCGCGCCCGCGAATGATGTCACGGCACAGCGCTTGCCCTTCGCGCAAGTGGATAAATTATACGGCCAGATGAATCGCGAAGGCTTGCAATTGGATACTTTATCGATGGGCATGTCGCATGATTTTGCCGCAGCGATAGCAGAAGGAGCCACCATAGTACGCATTGGTACCGCAATTTTTGGCGAGCGGATATATCAAAATGCCTGACATTACCGGAAAAAAGTTATGAATATTTGCTTCATCGGCGGCGGCAACATGGCTAGGGCGTTAATAGGTGGCATGCTGGGCACGGGATTTTCTGCCGCACACATCAGCGTGGTGGAAATCAATGCGGACCACCGCGCGCGGCTACATCGCGATTTCGCAGTGCGTGCGGTTGAAGACATGGCCGAAGGTATTACGGATAGCCAGATCATCGTCTTTGCGGTGAAGCCACAACAGTTGCGTGTAGTGGCGCAAAAACTTGCCCCATTATTGTCCAAAGAGTTACTGATTTCTATTGCAGCCGGCATACGCGCAGTAGATCTAGCACGTTGGACTGGCAGCCAGGCTATTGTTCGCGCCATGCCCAATACACCCGCACTGATACAAAGCGGGATGACCGGCTTATATGCCTTGCCGGCGGTCACTGCCGCACAACGCGAACAGGCGCAAAGTATTTTGGCCGCGGTGGGTGAAATTTTGTGGCTGCAAGACGAAGCCATGCTGGATGCAGTAACGGCAATTTCCGGCAGCGGTCCAGCCTATGTATTTTATTTCATCGAGGCTTTGCAGCAGGCCGCACAAAAACTCGGCTTCAATGCCGAAGATGCACGTCGCTTAAGCTTGGCAACTTTTCTAGGGGCCAGCAAATTAGCCTCATCCAGCGAGGAGGATGTCAGTGTGTTGCGCGCACGCGTCACCTCCAGAAATGGCACAACGGAACGTGCGTTGCTGAGCTTGGCCGAATATCATGTTGCCGAACATATTGTTCAAGCTGCCCACGCTGCCGCGGCGCGTTCCCGCGAAATGGGTAATGAACTGGGCGGCGAATCTGAAGGTAATCAATATGCTTAACGAAGCCCTGCTGTTCTTGCTCGATGTTCTGTTGCAACCCTTTGCGGCAATCTTGCTGCTGCGCTTTCACTTGCAATGGCTGCGTGCCCCACTACGCAATCCTGTCGGTGAGTTTGTCATGGTGCTTACCAATTTTCTGGTATTGCCTGCGCGACGTTTTATCCCTGCCGCACGGGGGCTGGATCTCGCAACGCTGCTTTTGGCCCTGCTGGTTGAAATGCTCTATCTGACCGGGCTGTGGTGGACATTGAGTAACCCCACGCATGGAGTGTTATTGCCAGGACTTTTATTTCTCGCGATAGTCAAACTACTCAAGGTCAGCCTGTATTTATTGATGGCCGCCGTATTTGCTCAAGCGATTTTGTCCTGGGTAAATCCCTACACGCCGGCCGCCCCTTTGCTGGCAGCAGCCACCCATCGATTTTTGCAACCATTGCGGCAAATTGTACCTATGATAGGCAATGTAGATTTATCCCCTTTACTGTTGTTGATCATCTGCCAGCTGATCTTGATCGTGCCAATTGGTGCGCTGGAACAAGCCGCGCTCAGACTCTTTTAATGGCAGACTGGTACCACCGTGACGGGGAAAACCTCATTCTGACTTTGCAGGTGAAGCCCGGCGCGAAGCACAACGAAGTCGTCGGATTGTATGGTGAAGCGCTCAAGATACGATTGGCCGCACCCCCCACGGAAGGACGCGCCAATCAGGCATTATTGAAGTACATCGCCACGCTTTTTGATGTGCCATTGCGTCAAGTAGCACTTAAGCAGGGTGAACAATCCCGGCTTAAAGTGATTTTGGTAAAGCACAGTCGTATTGAGCCTGATAGTATCGTCGCGGCATAAAAGGACGTCGAGGGGCAGCGATTACAAGCAGGAGTATTTGCATTTAAAGGGAGGCCCTGTGAGTTATTCCGACAAAATAAATCCCGCGCATCAAGACCCTTCTCCTCTGGCTGAGGTAAAACAAATTTCCTGGCCGGTGATTCGTACCCAGAAAGAATTATCCAGTGCCGCCGACCTGATACGCAACGGAACTCGTGTCTACTCGCTGCAAGGCAAAAAAATTGGCGAAATACTGAATTTCCTGGGAATCATTGACGACAAGACTCTTCTGGCAGTGGAACACCATCATCAAACTAAAAAGATCAATGGCAAACCGATAGGTCAATTGCTTGTCCATATGGAAATAATCGACGCAGAAATATTAACCAGAGCATTGTGCATTCAGTCGGGCGTGCCTATGGTAGAACTGCTTTTTATCCATATCCCCTACGACATTCTGGAGTGCATCCCAAAAATGAATGCGCTGGAAAAAAAGGTAGTTCCCGTAGGGGTGTACAACAAAAATCTATATTTGGCAGTGGCCGACCCAATTAATTTTTCCGAACAACAACACTTCGCATTCATAACCAAGTTGAATATCAAGACAGTTTTTTCGCCACTTCAGGATATTGAAAATTTCTTAAAAACAAAGTGGACAGGAGCGAGCACAGATATCTGGACAGGTTGATTAGCACACTTTGGCTCGCTTTCGCTGTACAGCGCGGGGACGAGGCATCAATAAAAAAACCGACCAGTGTCGGTTTTTTTATTGATGCCTTAAACATGTTTCCTTGCTAATGAACTGTCTTTACAGGAAGCGACATGGTGCGGAATTTAGCCGGATCAGTCTCCCCATTCATATTGGTAATATTCAAATTGCCGGCGCCCTGCTTCATATCATCGGCAAAGTCATACACCGCCCCAACCACCAGCAATTCGCCTTTCTTGACCTTGTCGGCAAATTCCGTCAGAGCGGCGGCAACCTGGTTATTCACGTTGGTTTTTACGCCATCAATGTTGGCCCCGCCTTTGTTGATGTTTATCGTATCCAGTTCGTGCTTGATATCGGGCTCAAGAGCCGAGTAGTCTCCACTGGCAGCCTTGATCGCGCCGCAGGAAGAGTGGCCTATAAACAGCAATAACGAGGAACCCAGGTGGTTGACGCCATACTGTACGGAGCCCTTGGCAGTAGACAACTGATTGCCAATATTGCGCACCATGAACAAATCGCCCTCAGGCGTTTTATCCAGCATGTTGGTATGCACGCGGGAATCTGAACAGGTCACCACAGTTGCACGCGGATGTTGCCCCTTGGCCAGTTCCTGGAAAAATGCCGCGTTGTGCGCGGCTACATAAGCCTTGTCATCAGCCTGAATTTCCTTAATATAGGCCTGAGCCACAGCGACATCACCGCCGTGCTCTTCCGCAAATACGGGTAAAGCAAAGAAAACTGCTGCCAACATAAACATAATGGTGAATTGTTTCTGAAACATTTTACTTCTCCTTAAATTGACCTGATTATTAGATTTGATTGTTTACAATCTAAACTTTAGCAGACTCGCGTTACCTTGCGCAATGAAGATGCGGGGTTAAAACTCTTTCCAATCACCATCCTTGTGCTCTGCAGCTTGGGCTAACTGTCGCGGCTTCCTGATCGGCTTTGTCACCTCAGGAGTGGGCACGCGAGGTGCGATGGAGGTTTTGGTCACCGCTGCCCGTGACGTCATACTGCCGGCTTCCAGCTTGAATATACTCACTGCCTGCATGAGCGCACCGGATTGTTCCTGCATCGCTTCCGCCGCCGCTGCGGCCTGTTCCACCAAGGCAGCATTTTGCTGCGTCACTTCGTCCATCTGGATGATGGCCTGGTTCACTTGTTCGATACCGGCGCTTTGTTCATTGGATGCAGCAGCAATTTCGGACATGATGTCGGTGACGCGTTTGACTGCGCTGACGATCTCTTGCATGGTTTCCCCGGCCTGATCTACC
>JANYHX010000233.1 GCA_025362155.1 Gallionella sp.
CGTAATGGGTGAATGGCAATTGGCGTTTGACGTATGCCTTTGAGGGCGAAGATGCCATTCTTGTAGATTATCAGGATTATCACTAAGGAGATAGAAATGGCACGTATGTTTAATCCGCCACATCCGGCAGAAACTTTGCGCGAAGATGTGTTGCCTGCGCTGGGGCTTACGGTAGCAGAGGCGGCGCGGCAATTGGGTATCTCGCGTGTGCAGTTGTCGCGGGTAATCAACCAGCGGTCGGGCATTTCGGCTGACTTGGCGTTGCGGCTGGAGGTATGGCTGGCAACACCGAAGGGTGGCCCGAGCGCGGAAAGTTGGTTGCGCGGACAGGCGGCCTACGATTTATGGCAGGCATCAAAAGGAAAGCGCCCGGTGGTTTCCCGCGCGGTAGCGCATCGGGCTTAATCGCCCCTGCATGAACGATCAACAACTGCTACGCTACAGCCGCCACATCCTGCTGGCGGAGATCGGTATCGAGGGGCAGCAACGCCTGAATGATGCAAAGGTGCTCGTCATCGGGCTGGGCGGGCTGGGTTCGCCCGCCGCGCTGTATCTGGCCGCCAGTGGGGTCGGCCATCTGACTTTGTGCGACGATGACACGGTGGAGTTGAGTAATCTGCAGCGTCAGGTCATCCACCGCACTGCGTCAATCGGGCAGCCCAAGGCCGCGTCCGCGCGAGCTGCGCTGCACGACATCAATCCCGAAGTCGAATGCCTTGCGCTGGCGGTGCGCGCCGATGCGACGCAACTGGGCGAGCTGGTCGGCAAGGCTGATGTGGTGCTGGATTGCAGCGATAATTTTGCCACGCGCTATACGGTCAACCACGCTTGCCTGGCTTTGCGCAAACCGCTGGTGTCGGGCGCGGCGATCCAGTTCGACGGGCAGGTTGCGGTTTTCGATTTTCGCCATGCGCATGCGCCCTGCTATAACTGCCTGTTCCCCGAAGATAGTGTGGCTGCCGAATTGCGCTGCGCAACCACTGGTGTATTTGCGCCATTGACGGGCGTGATCGGCACATTACAGGCGGCTGAAGCGCTCAAGTTACTGATGGGCATTGATCACGGCTTGAGCGGCAAGTTGCTGACATTCAACGCACTGAACACAACTATCACGCGCAGCATATTGACCCAGGATCCGGCTTGCGGGGTTTGCGCTAGCGCTTATTGATCTTCACGTAATTCATACGCCGTTCACCCTGAGGTATCGAAGGGTACAGACCCTTGGTAATTGGGCTTCGATACCTCAGCCCGAACGGCATATTTGTCGCTAATTATGTAAAGCTCAATAAACGTGAAGTCGTGCGCCGGATAGCGGCTTTGTTTATAATCCGCTTTCTTTAGAAAGCTAATATGAGTCCGTTGAACATTGTCATCCTCGCTGCCGGTAAGGGCACGCGCATGTATTCCGAAAAACCCAAAGTGTTGCACGCGCTGGCTGGAAAGCCGTTGCTACAGCATGTATTGGACTGCGCCGCGATGCTGAATCCCCAACAGGTCTGTGTGGTATACGGGTATGGCGGTGAAGCTGTGCCAGCAGCCATGCAACAATATGCGGACGTGACCTTCGTTGTGCAGAATCCTCAAATGGGCACCGGGCATGCGGTACAACAGGCGATGCCGCATCTTGGCGATGCTAGTAACACGCTGGTGCTCTACGGCGATGTGCCGCTTATCCAGTGCAGTACGCTGCATCAAATGCAACAGGCGGGGGATGGCCTGGTAATACTCACTATTAACCTGAAAAATCCAACCGGCTATGGGCGCATCGTGCGCGACGCACAGGGTAGAGTGCTCAGCATTATCGAGGAAAAAGATGCCACGCCTGAACAACGTAAAATTGAGGAAGTGAATACTGGCATTCTGCTTGCGCCAACCAAAATGTTGCGTGACTGGCTGGCAAAATTACGGAATAACAATTCCCAGGGCGAGTACTACTTGACCGACATCGTGAGCCTGGCCGTGCAACAAGGCGTAGCGGTACATACTTCGCACCCGGCGCATGAATGGGAAATACACGGGATAAATAGCAAGTCACAGTTAGCTACGCTGGAACGCACCTGGCAATTGGTCGAGGCTCACCGTTTGCTGGAGCAGGGCGTAACGCTGGCCGATCCGGCGCGTATTGATGTGCGTGGCAAACTGAGCTGCGGGCGCGATGTAGAGATCGATGTCGGTTGCATCTTTGAGGGTGAAGTAAGCTTGGGCGACAGAGTGCGCGTGGGGGCTTACAGCGTAATCAGGAATTCCAGAATTGCCGCCGGCACCCACATCGCGCCATATAGCCACGTCGATAGCAGCGAAGTAGGGGCTAACTGCAAGATTGGTCCGTATGCGCGTTTACGTCCCGGCACCAAGCTAGGGGATGAAGTACACGTAGGCAATTTTGTCGAGGTCAAAAACAGCGAGATCGCTGCAAACAGCAAGGCCAATCATCTGAGTTATATCGGCGATAGCACCATCGGCAGTCGTGTAAATATCGGCGCAGGCACGATCACTTGTAATTACGATGGCGCCAATAAATACCGCACCATCATTGAAGACGATGTGTTCATTGGCTCGGATACGCAACTGGTAGCGCCGGTCACAGTGGGTAAAGGCGCGACGATAGGCGCGGGTTCGACTATTACCCGCGATGCGCCCAAGGGTGAGCTCACCCTGTCGCGCACCAAGCAGGTGACTGTCGCCGGATGGAAACGGCCGAGCAAGAAAAAATAAACTGTTTATCGGAGTTTAAAAATGTGTGGGATCGTAGGGGCTGTAGCGCAACGCAATGTGGTGCCAATTTTGCTGGAGGGATTGCAACGTCTGGAATATCGCGGTTATGACTCGGCCGGTTTGGTGGTAGTGCATAACGGGCAACTGGAGCGTGTGCGCAGCATCGGGCGCGTCGCAGAACTTACCGAGAAAAGTGCAAACACCCAAGGGCTGATTGGTATTGCCCATACCCGCTGGGCTACCCACGGCGTTCCCAGCCTGCGTAACGCCCACCCGCACATCAGCAAAGACCTCATTGCCGTGGTGCATAACGGCATTATCGAAAATTATGAGGTACTGCGCACCCGTCTCACCACGGCGGGTTATGAGTTCACCTCGGATACCGATACTGAAGTCATCGCCCATTTGATACACAGCCACTATGCGCGCGGCAACTCTCTGCTGCTGGCTACCCAAGCATCGCTGGCCGAATTGATCGGCGCTTACGCCATAGGCGTAGTCGCGGCGGACAATCCCGACCAACTTATCTGCGCGCGACGTGGCAGCCCATTGTTGCTGGGGGTAGGGATAGGGGAACATTTCATCGCCTCGGATGTATCCGCGCTGTTGCCGGTGACGCGCAAAGTGGTTTATCTCGAAGAGGGCGACATAGCCGAAGTGGGGAGACACAGTTATCAAATTTTTGATGCGCAGGGAAAACGTGTAGAGCGCGCTGTGCAAATCAGCGAAATGAGCAACGAGAGCGTGCAGTTAGGCCAGTATCGCCACTACATGCAAAAGGAAATTCACGAACAGCCGCAAGCATTGGCGGACACGCTTGAGTCAGTGTGCAATAGCCAGTCGTTGGTGCCGGGAATTTTTGGGGCGGAAGCCGCAGCAACTTTTGCCGACATCGACAGCATTTTGATCCTGGCCTGCGGCACCAGTTACCACGCCGGATTGGTGGCGCGCTATTGGCTGGAAGAAATCACCGCCATCCGCTGTACGGTAGAAGTCGCCAGCGAATATCGCTATCGCATCAGCGTACCTAACCCAAAAACTTTAGTGGTGGTGATCTCGCAATCCGGCGAGACTGCCGATACGCAGGCCGCGCTGAACTATGCCAAGGCGCACGGCCACCTTCATACGCTGGCGATTTGCAATGTGCCGGAAAGCGCGTTGGTGCGCCTGTGCAAGCTGCGTTTGCTGACGCGCGCCGGGCCGGAAATCGGCGTGGCGTCGACCAAAGCCTTTACCACACAGCTTGCCGCGCTATTCTTGTTGACGCTGGTACTGGCCAAACAGCGCGGACGATTGACGACGGAGCAGGAACAAAAACATCTGCACGAATTGCGCCACCTGCCCAGTGCAGTGCAAAAAGTACTGGATCTGGAACCTGAGATTGCCATACTCGCCGAGCAGTTCGCCAATAAACATCACGCACTATTTCTGGGACGCGGTTTGCATTATCCAATCGCGCTGGAAGGGGCGCTCAAACTCAAGGAAATCTCCTACATTCACGCCGAAGCCTATCCTGCCGGGGAACTGAAGCACGGCCCATTGGCGTTGGTGGACAAGGATATGCCGGTGATCTCGGTGGCACCGAACGATGCGCTATTGGAAAAGCTGAAATCCAATCTGCAGGAAGTGCGTGCCCGCGGCGGTGAGTTATATGTTTTCGCCGATGCCAATACCCATATTCAAGCAGCCCCTGGCATACACATCATGCAAATGCCCGAGCACGCCGGTTATTTGAGTCCAATTTTGCATACCATTCCGTTGCAATTGTTGGCTTATTACGTTGCGCTGCAAAAAGGTACCGATGTGGATAAGCCCAGAAACCTGGCCAAGTCGGTGACGGTGGAATAATTAACTGGTTGCGCTGAGCAAAGCCACAATTTCTGAATGTTTATTTTTTATTGCCAGCTTCAACGGCGTGGTGCCATCCTGATATTCTGAATTTCGGAATGCGCCTTTGGCAAGCAGGAGTTTAACTACTTCGGTGTGGCCATTTGCGGCGGCCTTATGCAGAGGAGACCAGCCGTCGTTACTGGGAAGATTAACGTCAGCACCCGCAGCGATCAATTGTCCTATAGCAAGCAAATGGCCGCGTGAGGCGGCTTGCAATAACGGCGTCCAGCCATGATTGCTGCGTTCATTTACCGGCGCGTGCTTTTCAATAAGCAATTTCACCACGTTGCTATAGCCATTGAATGCCGCCCAATGCAGTGGTCCATAACCTGCGGTATCCTTGGCACAGACGTCGGCACCGCTGCGAATCAGGAGCAGCGCAACTTCTTCCTTGCCATTGAAAGTGGATACCATCAGCGGTGTCCAGCCATGTTCATCGCTCGCATTGATATCTACGCCGGAACTGAGGAATGCCACAACGGTTGAATAATCACCTTTTTCGGCTGACTGGACAAACCCCTTGGGAGAAAAAGCATAGCCTTGTTGTTCGATAGCGGCTTTTTTGGATGCTTCAACATCACCCCAAAGGGTCGCCCCTGCGGCGGCTTGCTGTTGCTGGAGACGTATTTTGGCGTGAGCCATGCTTAATGCAAAAATTTCGGATGCT
>JANYHX010000234.1 GCA_025362155.1 Gallionella sp.
TCCGGCTCGGCGAGGCCGACGTGATGATCGCGGCGGGCATGGAGAGCATGAGCATGGTGCCGATGATGGGCAACAAGATCGCGTTCAATCCCGCCGTGTTCGAGAACGAGCATTACGGCATCGCCTACGGCATGGGGCTGACGGCGGAGAAGGTGGCGGAGCGCTGGAAGGTAAGCCGTGAAGCGCAGGATGCGTTTGCGTTGCAAAGCCACGAACGCGCCATCGCGGCGATCAAGAATGGCGAGTTCAAGGACGAGATCACGCCGTACCACATCACCGACCATGTGCCGGACATGAACAGCCGCGAAATAAAAGCGAAGTCGCGTGATGTGGCGCAGGACGAAGGCCCGCGCGCCGATACTACGCTGGACGCATTGGCAAAATTGAAAACCGTATTCGCGCAGAAGGGCACGGTGACGGCGGGCAACAGTTCGCAGATGTCGGATGGTGCAGGCGCGGTGCTGCTGTGTTCGGAGGCTGCATTGAAGCGTTACAACCTCGCACCGATCGGGAAATTTTTGGGCTTCAGCGTTGCGGGCGTGGAGCCTGCGATCATGGGCATCGGTCCCAAAGAGGCGATCCCGCGCGTGCTGAAGCAGGTCGGGCTCAAGCTGGACGACATGGGCTGGATAGAATTGAATGAAGCGTTCGCCGCGCAATCGCTGGCGGTGATCCAGGATGTCGGCCTCGATCCGAAGATTGTGAATCCACTCGGCGGCGCGATCGCGCTCGGACACCCACTTGGCGCGACCGGTGCGATCCGCACCGCGACATTGATGCATGGCCTGCGCAGGCGCAAGCTGAAGTATGGCATGGTGACGATGTGCATAGGGACGGGGATGGGGGCGGCAGGGGTGTTTGAAGCTTTATAGAAATAGGACTATGCCATCATTGGTTTTTGGCAGCACATGAATGAAATATGTAGGGTGGAAAAAGCGTAGCGTTTCCACCAGCGGACGGTGGATACGCGCAGCCCTCTATCCAACTTTCCCCCTGGTGGGGGAAAGGGCAATCGCTCCCTCTCCCTCCGGGAGAGGGTTGGGGTGAGGGTTGGCGCTTTATCCACCCTACCTGTGTTCAATAATTAAAAGTGACATAGTCATAATAAGGTTAGGAAGCCATGAAAAAATATTTACTGACGACGGTGTTTCTGAGCACACAGGTGTCTGCCCTTATCTACCTGCCAGCGGCACGAATATCGTCGTGAACGGAACAATATGCGGCACGATAGCCGGTTCAGCTTTCAACCGCGCATTGCTCAAGGTATGGCTGGGTAAACACCCTGTGCAGGATGATCTCAAACTCAAGTTGTTGGGACAGTAGTGATAGCAGCAGAGCGTCTGAACGCTGATGGACATGCAGGAAACCTGGATCTTGCCGCATTGCAGCGCGCGATGCGGGCGCAGGGAGATGCGTGGCAAAGCCTGGTGGCGGAACGTTGCCCGCATCTGTTCGCCGGTGTGGCTGTGTTCATCACCTCCGCGCAATTGCAGCAGATGCAGGGAGTGATCGAAGCGGTGGAGCGGGTGGTGTGGAGTGGTGAGTGGAAAGTGGTAAATGGTAAGTGGGAAAACCCGCTTTCCACTCCCGACTCACTACTTACCACTTACCATCTTGCCAAGGGTGTGTTCTACGGCTACGACTTCCACCTCAACGAGCAGGGCGCGCATCTGATCGAGATCAATACCAATGCAGGCGGCGGTTTTTTGAATGCGCTGCTGCTCGATAGTCAGCGCGATATGACGTTGCCTGGTATTGACTCAGTTCGTGGTGAGTGTTTGCCGTTCGTATCCCTCGATACACCGCGCAATGCGCGGCACTCGGGACGAACGGTAAATGTATCAAACCATACCGAACAAATTTTTCTGGATATGTTCCGCAACGAATGGCGACTGGAGCGCGGCGATGCGCCGCTCAAGACTATCGCTATCGTTGATGAGAAACCGGAAGAACAGTATCTCTACCCTGAATTTGTGTTGGCCAGGAATGTATTCGAGCGCGCCGGTATCACCACGCACATCGTCGGTCCTGACATGCTGCAGTCGCGCGAAGATGGCTTGTATTTATGTAAGAAGAATGAAAACTACCAGTTCCCTCCCCCTGGATGGGGGAGGGCTAGGGAGAGGGTGGGCGATCAAGATGATTCCCCTCTCCCCAACCCTCTCCCACAAGGGGAGAGGGAGTCGTGTGAGACAGTAGGTGATTGCAAAATTGACCTCGTCTATAACCGCCTGACCGATTTTGATCTGCAACGGCATCCGCAATTGCGGGCTGCATACGAAAAACAGCAGGCAGTGATCACGCCGAATCCCGCGCACTACCATCGCTATGCGGACAAACGCAAACTGGCATTGCTCACGGATGGCGACGGGTTGCGCGCTGCGGGTGTCCCGCAAGCCAATATCGATGCACTTCTTAAAGGCATCCCGCAAACGCGCATCGTGCGCGCAGAGGATGCAGAACGATGGTGGACCGAGCGCAAGCAGTGGTTCTTCAAGCCGGTCAGCGGCTATGGCGGCAAAGGCGCGTATCGCGGCGAGAAGCTGACCAGGCGCGTATTCGATGAGATCATGCACTCGGGTTATGTGGCGCAACGGCTGGCGTTGCCGGGCGTGCGTAATGTGTGCGTGGAAGGCGCTGAACCGCAATCGCTCAAATACGACGTGCGCTGCTATGTCTATGACGGGGAATTGCAGCTGGTCGCGGCGCGGTTGTACCAGGGACAGACCACCAACTTTCGCACGCCGGGGGGAGGCTTTGCGCTGGTGCGTGTTGTAGAATAAGAGAAGGTAGAAAAGGCAGGGTGGATAAAGTGCCAACCCTCACCCCAACCCTCTCCCAGAGGGAGAGGGAGCGATTGCCCTTTTCCCCTCCTGAGGGGGAGAGCGCAGCGAGGGGGCTTTGGATAGGGGCTGCACATATCCACCATGTGGAACGGTGGATACGGCACGATGTGCCTTTATCCACCCTACGAAACTACGAAACTTTGTGATTTTGTCCCCGCATTGCGGGGGTTTTCAATGACTGGATTCCCGCCTGCGCGGGAATGACAAATGACCATATACGCATTTCTTGCAATAGGGATCGGCGCGGCACTCGGCGCGTGGCTGCGCTGGGGCTTTGGCTTGTGGTTCAATCCCGCGCTGCC